>DASSWB010000018.1:0-17137 GCA_035705495.1 Salinimicrobium sp.
AATGGTTAAAAGTTGCTTTTCAATTTTATTGGTTTCCGCCAATTTGTTAAAGCCGATCATAGCGTTACTAAATGCTGGCAAAGTTGGCATTGTTTCATTTTCGGAAACAAAAAGCTCATATTTTTCGGTTATAATTTCCGCTTCGGATTTTGCCTCTTCAGGATTTATGTTGGCAATATTTTTTACTGTTTCTACTGTTGCTATTTTTTCGGAAATATTAGTTTCAGAATCGAAACTAACCAATGAAAATGAAGCTGTTAAAAAAATTAATGCTGTAATAGTTGTATATAATATTTTCATAAATGTGTTTTTTAATTGACGTTATATATTATACAAATACGATACCACCCTTGCCATAAAACCAATTAAAACTGTTAAATAATAAGCTGATTTACTTCGAGTTAGCCATTATTATTGTAACGCAAATATGACATAAATATTTTATAAATCGAAAAAAACAGGAATCAATCCCAAATAAATTCTCATTCTCAGTTTCCTTGACATCAATGTCTTTATTTTCTTTTCAATCAATTATCTTTGTTCTTTTGAAATTACTATGAAAAAAAGAGTTCTGCTGGCAATTTTGGACGGTTGGGGAATCAACAAAAATCATGAAGTTTCCGCGGTAGATCAAGCCAATACGCCATTTATCGATTCGCTTTTTGAAAAATACCCCCATGCCACCTTGCGCACCGATGGAATGAACGTGGGTCTTCCGGAAGGACAAATGGGAAATAGTGAAGTCGGTCACATGAATTTGGGCGCTGGCCGCATTGTTTATCAAGATTTGGCAAAAATCAATCTCGCCGTCGAAAATAATACGCTTGCACAAGAACTGGTTTTAAAACAAGCTTTTGATTATGCATTGAAGAACGAAAAGCCAATCCATTTTATTGGATTGCTTTCCAACGGTGGGGTTCATTCACATATCAATCACCTAAAAAGCCTGTTAACTGCGGCCGATTCATTCGGCGTTAAAGAAAAATACATCCATGCTTTTACCGATGGCCGCGATGTAGATCCGAAATCGGGCAAAAATTTTGTAGCCGATATTTTGGACCACGCAAAAAAAACCAATGCAAAATTAGCTTCTGTTATTGGTCGGTATTTTGCCATGGATCGCGACAAACGTTGGGAAAGGGTGAAAAAAGCTTATGATTTATTGATTTCTGCGGAAGGTAAAAAGTCTGAAAATGCACTTCAAACAATTCAAGAAAGTTACGATAACGAGATTACCGATGAATTTATAGAGCCGATTTCCATGGTCAATTCCGAAGGAAAACCCGTGGCGACTATTAAAGATGGCGATGTTGTGATTTTCTTCAATTTCAGGACCGATCGTGGCCGACAATTAACAGAGGTTTTAACACAAAAGGATTTTCCTGATTTTTCAATGTTAAAAAAAGAGTTTTATTTTGTCACTTTGACTACTTATGATGAAACATTTGAAAACATCAAAGTGGTTTTTCAGAAGGAAAATATCAGTGAAACTTTGGGTGAAGTTGTTGCGAAAGCAGGAAAAAAACAAATCCGCATTGCCGAAACCGAGAAATATCCGCATGTAACTTTTTTCTTTTCCGGTGGAAGGGAAGCGGTTTTTGAAAACGAAAAAAGAATCCTTTGCAACTCCCCGAAAGTCGCAACTTACGATTTAAAACCCGAAATGAGCGCTTACGAAATCACGGATGCCATAGTTCCTGAAATCAATGCGAAATCTGCCGATTTTATTTGTCTTAACTTTGCAAATCCGGATATGGTTGGGCATACCGGTGTTTTTGAAGCGGCGGTAAAAGCCTGTGAAACGGTGGACACCTGTTTAAAATTGGTTGTTGAAGCTTGTGAAGCCAACAATTATTCGGTTTTGGTCATTGCCGATCACGGAAATTGCGAAACCATGATCAATGAAGACGGAAGCGTAAATACGGCACATACGACAAATCCTGTTCCGTTTATATTGGTCGATCAAGATATCAAATCGGTTAAAAACGGCGTTTTAGGTGATATTGCCCCAACCATATTAAAATTAATGGGAATTAAAAAACCCGAAGTCATGACACGAGAAGCATTAATTTAAATTTTTCGAAAATGAAAAAAGTAACTTTTATATTACTTGCAATCAGCATCATTGCCTGCAAGAACAGCGATTCAGCTTCGCATGTTGAACCAAATCCTGAAGTCAACCAAACTGCCACGGACAGCAGCGAACATAACACCGAAAACATGGAAATAGCACCACTTTTAGGAGAAATAAATGAACAAGATTTAAAACAGGAACCTTTCAATGAATGGTTCGACAGGAATTATCAAGATTTCACTGCCGATGAAGCAATTGTTGAGGAAATTGACAAACACATTCACGATTACGAGATTGTAGTATTTATGGGCACTTGGTGTTCCGATAGCCAACGCGATATTCCCCAGTTGTTTAATTTATTGGAAAAAGTGGATTACGATCAAGATCGACTGAAAATTTTTGCCGTTGATGAAAACAAACAAACTCCAGATCATAAAGAGGAAGCATACGATGTTGCTTACGTTCCAACGATTATTTTCATGAAAAATGGAGAAGAAGTCAATCGTTTTGTGGAATTTGCACAGGAAAGTTTGGCACAAGATATTTTGAAAATCGTAAAAGGCGAGGATTATAAGAATCCGTATGCGGAATAGATTTTTGTGAAAATAAAAAATTTGACAACTACAGAAACTTAACAATGATTATTACAAAGACAAGGGAAGAAATTGAATTGATGCGGGAGAGCGCACAGATAGTTTCCAAAACCTTGGGAATTCTAGCGCCGGAAGTCAAACCAGGAGTTACAACGCTTCAACTTGATAAATTGGCAGAGGAATTTATTCGTGACCACGGTGGAGTACCGGGATTTTTGGGACTTTATGATTTTCCGAATTCTCTTTGTATGAGCCCAAATGCACAAGTTGTTCACGGTATTCCAAACGATAAACCTTTGGAAGAAGGCGATATTATTTCCATAGATTGCGGCGTTTTGAAAAACGGTTTTTACGGCGATCATGCCTATACTTTCCCAGTTGGGGAAGTTAGTAAGGAAGTTGAAGAACTTTTGAGGATTACCAAAGAATCCTTATATATCGGAATTCGTGAGTTTAGGGTCGGAAATCGTGTTGGCGATGTTGGTTTTGCGATTCAGGATTTCACCGAAAAACACGGTTATGGCGTCGTTCGCGAACTTGTTGGTCACGGATTGGGACGCAAAATGCACGAAGATCCAGAAATGCCAAATTACGGCAGACGCGGAAGCGGTAAAAAAATTGTTGAAGGCATGACGGTCGCCATTGAGCCCATGACCAACATGGGCACGCAGCGTATTAAACAGCTTCGTGACGGATGGACGATTCTCACTGCCGATAATAAACCAAGTGCACATTTTGAACACGATGTAGCCATTATTGACGGCAAACCCAAACTACTTTCCACCTTCGATTATATTTATGAAGCTTTGGGAATTATGAGCAACGAGGAAGACGAATTCCGTTTCTAGAAATGATTTTTCAACTATAGAAAATGCTCAAAAAACTATCCAAAGCGGCCCTGAACAACATTCCCAGACCAGTTTTAATCAGTTTGAGTTATGTAGTACGGCCGTTTTTGGAATTTGCGCTCCGCGGAAATAAACACACCGATCCAATTGATGGGAAAAGTTTTAAAAAATTCCTGCCATACGGATACGGAACGCAGCGCGAAAATGTGCTTTCACCTTCCACGCTTTCTTTGGAACGACATAGGCTTTTATGGCTTTATTTACAAAAAACCGATTTTTTTTCAGGTTCAAAAAAAGTCCTTCATTTTGCGCCGGAACAAGCTTTTTACAAGCGATTTCGGAAAATGAAAAATCTGGATTACACCACTACCGATTTGAATTCGCCGCTCGCCGATGTGAAAGCCGATATTTGTGATTTACCATTCAAAAATGAAGAATTTGATTATATTTTTTGCAATCACGTGCTGGAACATATACCAGATGACACCAAAGCAATGCAGGAAATTTTCAGAATCCTGAAACCCGGCGGGACTGCAATTTTACAAATCCCACAGGATTTGAACCGCGAAAAAACCTTTGAAGACAACTCCATAACCGATCCGAAAGAGCGTGCAAAAATTTTCGGCCAGTACGATCATGTTCGTGTTTATGGTCGGGATTATTTTGCGAAGTTGAGGCAAATTGGTTTTCAAGTCAAAGAAGTCGATTTAACTGCTCAACTTTCCGAAGCAGAAATAGATCGTTACCGATTGGCAAAAGGCGAAATTATTCCGGTTTGTGAGAAGCCTATTTAACAACAACTGATTGAAATCCAGAAGTAGCAAAAACCGATTTTTTATCCTTTCCTTCAGAATAAATAATATATGCATCCAAAGAAGGTAGCTTTGCCAACATTTCTTTTGATTTTTCCAATCCCATCGCCATACAAGCAGTCGCATAAGCATCGGCAAGCGCACAATTTTCAGCTAAGATACTAACGCTTAAAATATTACTTTTTTCCGGATGTCCCGTTTTTGGATTAATGGTATGAACATATTTTATACCCGTAACCGGATCAATTCGGAATTTTCGGTAATTACCAGAGGTGGCCATTGCTTTATTTCTCAAAAAAATGGAAGTCGCCAGATCGCGATGTCCTTCCTCTTGATTTGGGTCATCTATTCCCACAGTCCATGTAGTTTCTTTGGAGAGATTTTCACCTTTAGCCAACAATTCCCCTCCAAGTTCGATGAGATAGTTGTTGATTCCTTTTGCATTAAAAAATTCAGCAATCAAATCGACGGTATAACCTTTCGCAATCGCATTGAATTCGATATAGGTTTTTGGAGATTCTTTAACAACTTTTCCGTTGGGGACAATAACGATCTTGTCCAATCCTACATATTGCAGTAATGAATCAATTACAAGGCTATCAAATTCTTTCAATTGTTTTCCCGAACCAAAACCATAAGCGTTGACCAAATTTCCTACCGTAGGATCAAAATAACCATTCGAATTTTTGTTTACAATTTTAGAGAGTCGAAGAACCTCGGTAAAATGTTTATCGACCATGACAGTGGTATCACCTTGGTTGAGTTTAGAGATGTCGGAATTTTCCCTATACGTACTCATGGAATGATTCACCACCTCAAAGAGGGAATCCAAAGCTGGTTTAACATCCAATTTTTCATTTGAAAAATATTTGATGCTGTAGGTAGTTCCCAGTGCTTCTCCTACAAGTTGATGCTCTTGTATTCCATTTTTTCCACAAGAAACGAAAAACAGAACCAAAGCAAGAGCAGACAAAAATTTATATTTCCTGCATTCCTTCATAATTGACAATAAAATCAGAATCTTTATTTAGAGGTATTTCGTAGTCGGTTTTATTTGCAAGTCCGACACCCGCATAAAAAGTTTTCGCATTGAATTTGGCAGCGTGTTCTTTTATTTTTTGGAGTGCAAAAGAATCAAATTCTCTGGGGTCATTTGGATATTCTATGGCACGAACAATAACAAAATGCAACTTACCATGTTTAAGAGCCACGAATTGTGGATCTTTTTTAAACTGACTGTTGATTCCCAAAAATTCATACCCTTCGGATTCTAACTGCTCTCCCACAATGTTCATTGCTAAATTGTGTAATTCCTGTTTTGAAAGATTTTCCATTTTTCAAAATTAAAAAAACCGATGCTTTTGCACCGGTTTTTTATAATTATCCTCCAAAATCATCAAATCTGACATTTTCTTCAGGCACACCAAAATCTTCTGTCATTTGTTGTACCGCTTTGTTCATTAGCGGTGGTCCGCAGAAATAGAACTCGATATCTTCGGGAGCATCGTGGTGTTTTAAATAATTATCTATAACAACCTGATGTATAAATCCGACGAAACCATCACCTTCATCATTAATATCTTTTTTGACCTTCCAATTATCTTCTTCCAAAGGTTCGGAAAGTGCTAGATAAAATTTAAAATTCGGGAAATCTTTTTCCAATGCCCTAAAGTGATCTGTATAGAACAATTCTCTTTTAGAACGGCCTCCATACCAATAAGTGACCTTTCGTCCGGTTTTCAATGTTCTAAAAAGTTGATATAAATGCGAACGCATTGGTGCCATTCCTGCACCACCTCCAACGTATAACATTTCAGCCTCACTTTCATTGATAAAGAATTCCCCGTAAGGACCTGAAATAACAACCTTATCTCCTTTTTTCCTAGAGAAAATATAAGAGGACGCAATTCCAGGATTTACATCTGCCCAACCATTTTTAGCTCTATCAAATGGAGGAGTTGCAACACGTACGTTCAGCATAATTCTTCTTCCTTCAGCAGGATAAGAAGCCATTGAATATGCACGTTCAACCGTCTCAGCATTTTTCATTACCAAAGGCCACAGTTTGAATTTGTCCCATTCCTCTTTAAATTTCTGTGGTTCTCCGGGATGTTCTTCTGGATGCGCCTCGATATCAATATCAGTATATTTAATATCACATTTAGGAATTTCAATTTGGATATATCCTCCAGCTTTATAATCCATATCTTCAGGAATTTCAACAACGAATTCCTTGATAAAAGAAGCCACGTTATAGTTGCTTACAACAGTTGCCTCCCATTTTTTAATTCCGAAAACTTCTTCAGGAATGGTGACTTTCATATCCTGTTTCACCTTTACCTGACAACTTAAACGCCATCCATTGGCAATTTCCTTTCTGGTAAAATGCGGCTCTTCTGTAGGCAGGATTGATCCTCCACCTTCTGAGACAATACATTTACACTGTAAACAAGTTCCCCCTCCACCACATGCCGATGGTAAGAACAATTTCTTTTCCCCAAGTGTGGAAAGCAAGGTTCCTCCAGAACCAACTTCCAAATCCTTTTCATTGTTAATATTTATATGAACCGGTCCGGATGGAATAAGCCGCGCTTTTGCCACCAAGAGTAGTCCAACCAATAACAATATAACTACTAAAAATACAATTACACCTGATATAATGACTGTCATAACTTTCCTTTATATTTTAATCCCCATAAAACTCATAAAACCTATTGCCATTAACCCAGTAATAATAAAGGTTATCCCGAGTCCTTTTAAGGGAGCTGGAACGTTGGAATAAGTTATTTTTTCACGGATGGCCGCGATGGCAAGAATGGCCAAAAACCAACCCACTCCACTTCCAAGGCCGTAAACTGCCGCTTCGGTTACATAAGAAAATGCTTTTTGCTGCATAAAAAGCGCGCCACCCATAATGGCACAGTTTACTGCAATTAAGGGTAAGAAAATACCCAAAGATCCGTATAACGCCGGAGCGAATTTTTCAACAACCATTTCCACCAATTGAACTACCGCCGCAATAACTGCAATGAACATAATGAAACTCAAGAAACTTAAATCGATCGTAGCATATTCTGCACCCATCCAGGATAAAGCTCCCGGTTGCAACAAATAAGTATCCAATAAAAAGTTTAGAGGTACAGTGATGGCCAGAACGAAAATTACTGCGGCGCCCAAACCAACCGCGGTTTTTACAGTTTTGGAAACCGCCAAATAGGAACACATTCCCAAAAAGTAGGCAAAAATCATGTTTTCTATGAAAACACTTCTTACAAATAAATTAATATAATCCATTTTAAAAATTTTTAGCTTGTTGATTAGGCTTCAATTAGTTTTCTATTCTTGGAACGCTGAACCCAAATAATAACACCAACAATAATCAGTGCCATAGGTGATAAGAGCATCATACCATTATTTTCGTAACCAAATGAATACAATCCAGTTGATTCCGCCAATGTTGCACCTTTATGACCCAACACTTCATATCCGAACAATTTTCCCGAACCCAAAAGTTCTCGGAAAAATGCCACAATTACGAGGATCAATCCGTAACCGGCACCGTTTCCAATTCCATCAAGGAACGACCTCCATGGTTTGTTGCCAAGCGCAAAAGCTTCCAAACGCCCCATTACAATGCAGTTTGTAATGATCAAACCAATAAAAACAGAAAGTTGTTTGCTCACATCATAGGCGTAAGCTTTTAAGATTTGATCAACGATCGCCACCAAACCAGCAACGACCACCAATTGAACGATAATCCTAATTCTATTAGGAATTAAGTTCCTCAAGAAAGAAATGATGACGTTACTAAATGCCACAACAACAATTACCGAAATGGCCATTACAATTGAAGGTTCCAATTGAACCGTAATTGCCAATGCCGAACAGATACCAAGAACTTGAACGGTAATTGGGTTGTCATCATTTAATGGATCCGTAATAAGTTTTCTGTTTCGTTTTGACAAAAAATGCTCCTTTTCTTCTGAATTCGATAAAAAGAGAATCATAGCATCACGTTTGGCTTCTGCCTCACTCACATTCGCCAACTCCGAATTGTGTTTTTCGTTTTTTATGTCTTGTGTCATAACGATTAATTTTTTTCAGTTGATTTATCGAAATAAACGAGATAATGTTCCAAGCGTTCAGCAATCATATTTGAAACGCCCACACTTGTAATAGTTGCACCCGAAATCCCATCAACTTGATTGTCGTCTTTTGATGAGCCTGCATTTCCTTTTACAACTGCAACACCAACAAAATTTCCATCTGCATCCATTATTTTTTCATCTTCAAAACGTTCCATGAACCATACTTGCGTAATTTCGGCACCAAGTCCCGGTGTTTCGCCAAGGTGGTCAAACACAACACCATTCACCGTATTCACATCACCTTTTAAGGAGATATAACCGAAAATTGCATTCCAAAGTCCTGCACCCCTTAATGGAATAATATAATAATTTTCACCTTCAACATTGGCAATATATAAAGGGTAGTTTTGTTCAAATGGATCTTTTTTTAATTCTTTAGCCAAATCAACATCAAATGCATTGATACCCTCTTTTATATTTCCTTTATTGTCAATTACGATTTCTTTCTGGATGTATTTATCGTACAACTCTTTCGCTCCTGCCCTATCGGTTTCAATACCTACAGTTGCTAGAATATTCTGCATTTTCTCCTGCTGCATATTTTCATACTGCTTAGGTTGCAAACTGGTTGCAGCGAAAGCCAATGCCGAACCAACAACAATCACCATAACAACGGCGAATATAATTGTGTAGCTGTTGGTATTCGTTTTATTTACTGATTTCTCTTCCATAATTATACTGCTGTATTAATTTGTGGATTTATTTCCTTTTTTACTCGTCCTTTTCTACGTTTTACATTTGCCTGAATTACATAATGATCTATGGTTGGAGCAAATACGTTCATCAAAAGGATAGCCATCATTACACCTTCGGGATAAGCAGGATTGAAGACGCGGATCATTATTGAAAACATCCCAATAAAGAATCCGTAAAACCACTTACCTTTTGTTGTTTGTGCAGCGGACACCGGATCGGTTGCCATATAAACAATCCCAAAAGCCAAACCACCAAGAACCAAATGCTCGTACCATGGTAAATTCATTAAAGCATTTCCTTCCACCGCCAACAAATTAAAAATCAATCCCATTACAGCGGCTCCCAAAAAGGCACTTAGCATAATCCTCCAACTCCCTACTTTTGTAAGAATCAAGAACAAGCCCCCGAGCAATATCAATAATGTTGGAGTTTCAGCAATTGAACCCGGAATAATTCCGTAAAACATATCGCTTATACTGTATTCAACTTCATGGTTGGCAGCAAGGGTTCCCAAAATAGTTTCTCCGGAAACTGCATCTATATTACTTGCTTCACTAACCCAAACCGCATTTCCCGACATATATGTTGGATAAGCAAAGAAAGCGAAAGCCCTAGCTGTTAAAGCAGGGTTTAGGATATTCATTCCGGTTCCACCAAAAGCTTCTTTACCAATTAAAACCGCAAAAACAACAGAAACGGCAACCATCCAAAGTGGAATATCTATTGGCATAATCATCGGGATCAATAAACCGGTCACCAAATAACCTTCGTTCACCTCGTGACCTCTAAAAACCGCGAAGGCAAATTCAATACCCAAACCAACTCCGTAGGAAACGGCAATCATAGGCAATATCTTGCTTGCGCCATGCCCCAAAGCTTCCCAGAAACCAACTTCCGCCTGAACTTGCGAAAGGTATTGATAACCACCATTCCACATTCCGAAGATAAGAACGGGAATCAGTGAAATCACAACAGTGATCATTACGCGCTTAAGATCTACGGCATCCCTAATATGTGCGCCTTTTTTCGTTGTGTGATTCGGGGTAAAAAGAAAGGTGTCCAATGCATTGAATGCAGGCGCATATTTTTCTAGTTTATTCCCCGGATTAAAAGGTTCTTTAAATTTATCTAATTTTTGTCTAATCCATTCCATAGTTCCTATTTTAACCAACTTCTGTGATCATTAAATCCAAACCTAAACGTATAATTTCTTGAGCCTCCAATTTTGAGGTATTTACATAATCAACCAACGCAAAATCTTCTGGCGCTACTTCGTAAATCCCAAGATTCTCCATTTTTTCAATATCCCCAGCCATACAAGCTTTTAGTAATTGCATTGGAAAAATATCCATAGGCATTACTTCTTCCATTTCACCTGTTACAACAAGCGCTCTTTCTTCACCGTTTAAATTGGTATTCACGGTATATTTTTTATTTGGAAAAAGCCAGGATAAGGAAGTACGTGAATTTGAAGGAATATTATTATAAGTAAAAGGCAACCATCCAAACAACCTATGCTTGTTTCCCTCCGGAATCAAACTTAAAGTGTTTGGATAAAATCCGATATAATTTTCATTTTGAACTTGGTCACCCGTAAGCACATCACCAGAAATGATACGTACGTTTTTATCAACGGTATCAACTAAATCCGATATTTTTGCTCCAATTTTGGTTCGGAAATATTTTCTTTCACCAGCACCGCTTCCAACTACCGCAACAGTTCGTGTAGCGGTATATTTTCCAGTGAGGAACAATTCACCAATATTGGCCACGTCTTCTGCACCAACAACCCATACCCTCTCACCAGCATTTACCGGATCAATTTTATGAATTTGAACTCCAACATTTCCTGCTGGGTGCGGACCGCTAACTTTATGGATATCCACATTTTTTAGATTTTGGAAATACGCAGGTGAATCTTTACAGACCGAAAGGTGAACTTTACCCGCGGTCAATTTACCTAAAGCATAAATACCTTCTTGAAAGGCAACTTCCCGATCATTTAAAATGAAACCAAGATCGCCTGCCAATGGTGCAGTACTGCATGCTGAAATGAAAATTGACTTTGGAGTATCTTTTGGATCTGCCACAATATCATACGGACGTTGCTTTATAAAGGCACCACAACCACTATCGAAAATTTTTCTTTTGATGATTTGTGCATCTGTAGATTTGACATCCAGTTTTTCAAAGTCCCTATAATTATCTACAGCATCTGCTTCAATAATAATTTCAAGGATTCTTCGTTTTGCGCCTCGACGTATTTCTTTTACAGTACCACTTATTGGGCTGGTAAATCGGACGTCTTCGGAATATTTTGAGAAAAATATCTCATCACCTGCCATAAGTTTGGCCCCTTCTTTTACAACCATTTTAGGTATAACAGAATGAAAATCGGGCGGCTTGATAGCAAATGTTTTTGAACGAGGGGCATCTACAATTACTTTTTCTGCCTCCCCATTTAACCTAAGAGTGAGACCTCTTTTAATGCTAATGTCTTGTGACATAAGATTGGGCGTGTTAAAATTATTTTAAATCGTGCAAATTTAAGAATTTTAAAACAACACTACCCAATTATATTGCAATAATTTCTTTAGCGAACCTGTTTTTTCAATTGTGAAAATTACCTCTAAATTTACTTATCTTTAGCACATAATTTTCCATATGAGAACTGTAGCACCTCTCCTTTTGTTTTTTATACTTCCATTTATTTCTTTTTCCCAGATAACGGAAACACCACCACCCAATTTTATCAAAACAATTTCCTTCGGATCAGGAAATAACTGGGGCGGTATTCCAATTATAAAACTCGGTAAACCAATAATTTTGGAGTTTGATGATATTATAGGTGATGAAGCGGATTATTACTACAGCATTGAACATTTTAATTTTGATTGGACTCCTTCCGGATTGGCAGAATCTGAATATTTGGAAGGTTTTGACAATATTAGGATTTCCAATTATGAAAATTCTTTCAACACGCTTCAAATTTATTCCCACTATAGCTTACGTATTCCCAATACCGATACAAGAGCTTTAAAATTAAGCGGGAATTATTTACTGAGTATTCTGGATGCCAATCAAAATGTTGTTTTCTCCAAAAAATTCATCATTTATGAACCCATAACCAAAGTTGGGGTCCAAATTAAAAGATCAAGGGATTTATCTGTAATTGAAGAAAAACAAGTCGTCCATTTTACCATAAATTCCGAAGAATTAATTTTAAAAAATCCTGAGGAAAATGTAAAAACCCTTGTTCTGCAGAACGGAAATCTGAAATCGGCCAAAACCCATCTAAAGCCTCAGTATACATTGGGGACGGAATTGGTTTACAAATATGACCAGGAAGCGTCTTTCTGGGGCGGCAACGAATTTTTGGAATTTGACAATAAAGATTTAAGGGCGGCAACAATGAATGTTCGTTTTGTTGAATTGGAAGATTTATACCACCACTACCTGTTCAGCAATTTCGTAAGGTCAACAAGGCCTTATACTTACAATCCTGATATCAATGGTGGTTTTTTGGTGAGAACCCTTCAGGGGCAGAATCCAGATGTTGAAGCGGAATATGTCTGGGTTCATTTTACTTTGGAAAGTTATCAACCCATGGGAAATGGTAAATTATATATTTATGGCGGATTTAATCATTTTAATATTTCCGAAGAAACAGAATTGACTTACAATTACAATACAGGCCTCTATGAAACTGCCTTACTTATAAAGCAAGGTTTTTACAATTATAAATACGTTTACGTTGATGGAAATGGCGAAGTGGTTCCAGGTTTTGTGAGTGGAAATTTTGACGAAACGGAAAATGAATATCAGGTGGTTGTTTATTATCGGGACATAGGGGGAAGATACGATAGGGTAATTGGTATGGGAACCGGAAATTCTTCAAACATCACTAATTAAGTCATTCGATTTGCTTTTTCAAAAATGGAAAACCCAAACAATATCACCGCCTATAGAGGGCTCAAATGCTTGAATTGCTTAACCCCTTTAGATATTAGTGACCGATTTTGTAGTTACTGCGGACAAAAAAATTCTGCAAAAAAGCTAAATTTCAATGATTTTTTCAACGAATTTTTTGCTGGAATTTTTGCCTACGATTCGAAGATTTATCGAAGCATATCGGCACTTCTTTTTCACCCTGGAAAAATTTCTGTCGATTACGTAAACGGAAAGCGAAACAGTTATGTGAATCCCTTTAAGTTCTACTTGAGTGTTTCCATTCTCTTTTTTATTCTTTACGGTAGTTTAAATACTACTGAAGGTTTTATTTACGCCGAAAAAACTCCAGAGGGAACCGAAAAACCAATCATTCAAGAAACGGCATTGGGAATAAAATCCAATAAAAATTATGCTAGTGAAAAAGAATTAAATGCACTGTCGGCTGTAGAATCTTATACGAAGCGTTTTCTTACGTATTATTTTTTTTATCAGAATAATAGCATTACCGATCCACACATAAGTTTAGAGAAATTGGCACACCCAGTAAACGATCTAAATATCTGGATGTACAAAAAAGCGACGACCGCAAGAAAAATTTTGGAAGATCCCTCCATATTTACGGAATTCCTTCTCGCCAAGCTTCCTTATTTTATTTTCTTTTTCCTGCCTTTTTTCACTTTGTTCATCTGGTTGGTGTACGTACGCAGCCCGTTTACCTATATGGAACATTTGGTTTTTACCTTCCATAACCAAACCATGGCGCTTCTCGTTTTTATTTTTGCGCTTGCCATAGATTTTTTTACTGAAACTTCCGTGGCCACAACAATCGCGCAATTTCTGCTTCTTTTTTATCTTTATAAATCCATGCGCCGATTCTATAAACAAGGAAGGTTTAAAACAATTTCAAAATTTGTGCTTTTGAACGGATTATTTTTTATTTTAGCGATATTTGCTGGCGTTTTTGCTATTCTAACCTCCTTAGCGGTTTTTTAATTAGTTTATGGTACAACAAGTCACAAGAGGAATTAAAATTTCGGTTGAAACCAACTTTGAAGGCACTTTTTACAAGGATTGTAAAATTTATTTTGCTTTTAAATATCAGGTTACCATTCAGAACCAAAGTAAAGACTCGGTACAGGTGAACAAGAGGTTTTGGAGAATAAAAGATGCATTGCACGGACCAAAAACCATAGAAGGTGAAGGCGTAATCGGTAAAAAACCTGTTTTAAAACCAGGGGAATCGCATACCTATAGTAGCGGTTGTTTACTTCATTCCCCAATTGGTGCAATGAGTGGCTATTACAGTGTGATCAATTTCACTTCTACCAGAAAATTTAGGGTGAGCATTCCAAGCTTTAAATTAAGCGCACCATTTGCTATAAATTAAAATAACTATATCATTTCACACTGAAGGTTTTTCTTACCGAAATTGGTTTTCCATTTTCGCTGAAACCTTCTATAGCAATCTCAAATTCCCCTTCTACATCCGAAGTATAAAAATTGATTTCCTTTTTTTCAGTACCTAACATCATTTTGGGCAACCACAACAATTGATATCTGTAATCTGGTATGCGTTTTTGGTTTTCTGCGGAATAGTCCGGTTGGAAGTAGATTTTTTCAGCATCTGGTCGTACGATTTCGGTTTTTAAAAGATAATCCCCTTTAGCCTCACTGTTGAAATTTTGTTTTTTCGTTTTGAAATTCACAAGACCATTAAACACTTTTGGTCCGTAAACATAGCCTTCATAAATCACCTCAATGCTTTCAATATCATTGGCAGAAAACGCAAAAAGTTCATTTACATCCTGCAATACCAATCCATCAACAAGCACAAGCGTTTTACCAAAAATGGCACGATCTGAATTATTGTGATCGCGAATATCAATTGTATATATACCATTCTTTCGGTTAAAATAAACGTCAGGAACAATTTCGATCAGTGTTTCTGCAACTGTTGGAAAACGAGTATAATCGTCAAGTTTATATTCAACTGCAATTGGCGAATAAAAAGCTTTCTTTTTTCCAAAACCAGAAATACTGTCTTTACGGTTTTGATAAAATGCATTTTCAATTTGCATAGCGGTTGACCGTTGCTCTATGGCTTCTTTTAAATCACGATTTAATTGCAGGTTGTTTTCAAAACTGAAAAAAGTGTTTTGTGCCGTATGTTGGTCTAACTCTAACTCGTAATTCTCCTTGTTTTCGTCAAAAACTTGTACAATTAGTTCACTTTTTCCAGGAACCTTATCCAAGGTGAACATAAAACTTCCGTCAGAACGGGTATTTACGAAATGAAGCGTAAATGACACCCCGGGAATGGAAAGTGCGATGGTTTTGTTGTCAACACTTTCATCGTTTTTCGACGTAATTTTTCCAGAAATTATCTCGCCACGCAATTCAGGGAGAATATTTTTATCATTTGCATTTACCGTTTTAGAATTTTTCAAATCCGAAAAATTCTTGACAGTGCTTGGGGAATGAAATTCCAATTCATCAGTTTTTCTTACCGAAACCGAGTAAGTTCCCATTGGCAATTCTTCGATATTCAAACCGACCTTTTCACGCGGGGCATAAACTTCTTTTTGAAGACCGATTACTGACAAATCCTGAACATCAGAAATATTTTTTGTCGATGGAACGACTGTTTTCTGCGTGGTAGAATCGCTTTCCACAATCATGCTGGCATCTGGCGCTTTAAACGGATTGATGACGGCTATTTTAATCTGATAAAAAGCATCGGGTGTTTCGTTGAGCATCCATTTTGTATAGGCAATAACTTTATATTCACCAGTGTCCATGTTACTGGAAATAAAAAAATCCCCTTGACCCCGACCCGATTCCAAAGCAACTTTTTGAGTTTCCAAAATGTTTCCCATTGGATCCAGGATTTGTACATATCCAATTTTACTGATTTCGCTTGTGGTTTCCGCCGATTTTTTCAAATTGTAAAAAGAATATAACAAAGTTTCGCCGGTTAAAAATGTAGTTGTGTTTACATGTAGGTACACTCGCTCATCAATTTCATTAAAAATTTGAGCCTGACTTTGTGCGTTTACAGTAGCTGTACCCATTATGAGTAGGATAAAAATCCTTAAGATATTTTTTTTCATATTTATTTTATTCTTCCCAAAATTCGGGCACCACAGGTGATCCCACTGTTGAACAATCCCCGCATTCAAGGGGAACCATGTAATATTCATCACCTACAACATCATAAAGTAACATCTTGTTGTTTTCGGTATAATTTATAATCGTCATTCCATCTGCTGGGGGTGGTGTAAAATTAAAATCTGCGCTATTTAAAATTTCAATTTCACATTCAAAAGGATCAGGCAATTCCCCGCTATAAAAGTCGGCATAACTAAAAAATATTCTTTTTGAAGATTCTGAAGCTACATCAAACAAACCAACTACTTTTTTATCAGAACCAATTGCAGAAATGTTCCCTCTAATGAATCCTGGTTGTACCGGGGATAGCGTAGTACCTCCACCATAAATATTGTGATGTGTTTGATGAAAATTAAATGCTTCCAAATTCATAACATACTGTGTTACCAAAATACTGTATCTATGAGAAATGGTCCCATCCGTTTTAGGTATGAATTTTACCGGAAAATCCTGTACGCGATCTTCTACCAGATCCTGTGTGGATTTCAACAAAGCAGTAGCAGATGATTTTGTGGCATAACATATTTTTTTATACTCATCTGTTTCCATATAATCTAGACTGGCAGGAGAAAGTACAAGAACTTTGTACTGACTCCAATATTCAGCAATTACTTTGTATGTTTCTTCGTATTCGTAGCGGTAATACTTTGAATTTCCCGAGGGATCAAAACTATTTGCCTGTATTTCCAATCCTTCAACCCCATCAACCGTTTTTGGGACTACAACTATGTTTTCCAACTCTGTTTGAGTAGGCAAAACTTGTGGAGTGGATTCGTATTCTGTTCCTTCGGAAGTGATAAATAACTGATAATTGCGTTCGGGCACCGCTTGAAAAGGCATGACCGAA
>DASSWB010000019.1:0-5147 GCA_035705495.1 Salinimicrobium sp.
AATTGTAAACTGTAATAATTCCACATTTCCACCACTAAACAGGAAAAGAACAATTTTGAGCAGCGATTTTTATACCAATTCGATTTTGCCTTATGCGCCTATCATCATTAAAATATGTAGGGCATACACGAATTCTCAGGAAGATTACGAGGATTATTATCAAGAGGTTTGTCTTCAGATCTGGAAGAGCAGGGAAAACTTTAAAGGAAATTCCCAATGGTCCACCTGGATTTATCGGATTTCATTGAATGTTTGTCTCACGCTTTTAAAGAAAGGAAAAAGGAAACAGGAATTCGCTGCTGCAAACATTCCAGTAGTGGAAGTGGAGGAAAGCAATTTCTTTACCGAAGAATCCCTGAACCTTCTCTACGCAGCTATTAAACAACTTTCCGAAGTCGACCGGGCGGTTATTTTGCTTTATCTGGAGGAAAAATCTTATCAGGAAATCGCAGAGATCACTGGTACAAGCGCAAATAACATTGGTGTAAGAATTATCAGGATTAAATCACGACTTAAAAAATTATTAGATGGAAAAATCAATTGAACAAATGTGGAACAACGGCTTTTTGAAAAATGAAAAATTGCTGGCACCAAAAATTAATGATCTGTACAACCAAAAATCGCAGTTGGTCATCGATAAATTAAAAAGAACTTATACGATAGACAACAAAAGTATGATTCCGCTAGCGGCGTTGGTTTTTGGAATTTCCGCCTTTTTTGGATATTATCTTTTGGGAATTTATTTGATGCTTATTACACTGGTGCTGTTTTTTTTAAATCGGAAAAAGCTGAAAGAACTGGAAAACATCAGCATTGGCAATAGCAGTTATGAATACTTGGTGGAATACCAAAAAATGCTCAAGAATATGATGTCCTTTTACACTAAGTTGCTCGCTTATGGACTACCAATTGTGGGAATGATTGGTTATTATCTTTATTTTAAAAACACGCCTTTGTTTGCCAAATTCGTTCAGCAAGAAATTTGGTTTATCGCTTTGGTTATAGTGGTAATCGCAGTAATATTAGGGCTTTTAGGTCCGGCGATTTATAAAGTTACAACAGAAGCAGTGTACGGCCGACTCCTAAAAAAAATGAATGAACTTATTGAAGATATGAAGGAATTGAGACAGGAGTAATGACGGATTTTTCGACAATTACGAATCTGAAACGTCAAATTAATTTTTTAAAAATGAAATAATGAAAATCGGTAATCTGAGTATCAATCAAAAAAGAATCCTGAAAATAATTTTAATGATCGTTGTCATCCTTATCGTTGACAATATTGTAGCGCGAATGATCGAGACGAATATGCTCGCAATGATCCTGATAGGTTTAAACCTTGCTATTTACTTTCTATTTCTTCCGTACATCAAGAAAGAAGTGAAAGATGAAGGCAGCAAATTGGAAGAATGATCGTTTTTTGTAGGGTTTTTTCCTTTTTGAAAATGCTTTTAATTTTTAAAAAGTTCCGCCATCAAGCGAAACTTTGAAATGTTGTAACAAAGCTCAAAAATCCTTCACTTATATCAATATTAAAAACAATAAAATGAACACATTTTTCCTTTTGACTATTTCCATCATAACTTTAGTCATTACTAGTATAAGCATAGAAAATTTGGAAATGAACAAACATAAATCAGAGAACGAAACAACCTATTACTTAATCCGGCATGCGGAAAAAGTAATTTCTGCAACCGATAAAGATCCGAAGTTATCCGAAGATGGAATTATACGTGCTTCAAAATGGGCTCAATTTTTTCAAGATATTGAACTCGACGAAATCTACAGTACGAATTACAAGAGAACAAATTCCACCGCAACACCAACCGCTGAAAGCAAAAATTTGGTCGTAAAAGTCTATTCGCCAAAGGATTTATTAAGTAATCAGTTCAAGGAATCGACAAAAGGAAAAACAGTATTGGTCGTGGGACATAGCAATACAATTCCATTTTTGGCCAATTTTTTAATTCAGGAAGAAAAATATCCAGAACTCGATGAAAGCGAATATTCCTGGGTGTATAAAATCAGTTTAGATACCAATGGAAAAGCAATTTCCGAGGCAAGGAAAATCGAATAAATCGACTTTGCATTCTTCTTTGTCGAATAAAATCCGAAGAAAAAACCTCGTAATTTTTTTTTAAAACACTGATAAATAACTTCTTGAATATCAATTAAAAAGATGTAATTTCGCGGCTTCTTAAAAACGAGGAGTTATGAAGCGTATCAATGAATATAAAAAATTGTTTAGCGTCGAGAAAGAAATCGAACTTAAACAACTGAAAACCACCTATAGAAATCTTGTGAAGGAATGGCATCCTGACAAATTCATGGATGGCGATGAGAAGCGGGAAGAAGCTGAACTCATGAGCAGAAAGATTATTGACGGTTACCATTTCCTCGTTAGCATTTCCCCGGAAACCAAAGCGGCAAATTTAGAAGCCTACAATATCACCACAAATGAAGCGGGAATAGCCGATTTCCAGCATAAGGGCAATGTACTTGAGGTAACTTTCACCGACGGAACCACTTACGAATATTTTGGGGTGACAAAGCCGTTATATATAAAACTGATCAATTCCGATAGGCAGTTTAGATTCGCAAAACGGAATATTTTCAACTCTTTTATTTACAGAAAATCGAAAAAAGATTTGGAACTCGAAACGGTATAGATTTAATTCTTTAATTGCTTGCTTTCTTTCATTTGTTCCAACTTTGTTGTAAATTAAGGAGCAAATTTTCAAGATGAAAAAAGTACTCATTGCTATTGATTATCATCCAGTTTCAGAGCAAGTTGTAGAAGCCGGACGCGATCTTGCCAAACAAATTGGAGCAGAAATCTGTTTAATTCACGTTGAAGCCGATGCCCAGTATTATGCGTATCAATATCCCGTTTTTATGGGATTTGAGCCGATAGCCATTGATATGGCGTTGGTTTCTGGTCTTCAAGAACGTTCAAAGGATTTTCTGAAATCCGCTGCCGAAAGTTTGGACGATCCATCCGTAAGCACCCATTTGGCGGTTGGGGAAACTGCGTCTGCTATTTTGGAACATGCTAAAAATTGGAATGCCGATATTATTGTAATGGGAACCCATAGCCATTCCGTTATTGAAAAAATGATGGGAACCGTGGCTTCCAGTGTTCTGGAAAAAACCGAAATCCCCGTTTTTATGATTCCTGTTAAAAACAATAATAAATAGATATGCCCGAACAGCAACCCAACAATCCTTTACATGGCGTCAAACTGGTAACAATTCTTGAGTTTTTGGTCGAAAAATATGGTTGGGAATCATTGGGCGAGCAAATCCATGTTAGATGCTTCACACATGATCCATCCATAAACTCCAGTTTGAAATTTCTTCGGAAAACGCCTTGGGCAAGAGAAAAAGTGGAGGCGTTGTATTTAAAATCGGTTTAATCGTTTCAAAAAAATCGATTCTTTTCTTTAGCGAGTTTTAATTCTTTAAAATCATTTCCTTATTATTGATGCTGATTTAATAATCCGGCGGAAATAACTTGCTTTAAAAATAAAGAATCAAATGAAATCATTCAGCATCCAGGAAATAAACGACAAATTAAACGGAGAACTTATTGGAAATTGTTCACAACAAATAACCGGTCCCGAACAGCTTGAAAGAGCTAAAAACGATCAAATTACCTTTATTGGGAGTCGGAAGTATTTGAAACTTTGGGAACAATCCGGTGCTTGTGCAGCGATTATCAATGACAATCTGGATTTGGAACCTGGAGAAGGCAGGGCGCTCATAAAAGTCAAAAATGCCGATTTGGCAATGGCGAAGGTTTTGGAGATGTACAATCCAGAGCCTCCCGTTTTTGATGTCGATATTCATCCAACAGCAGTCATTCACGAAACCGCAAGCATTGGGAATGGGTGTAAAATAGGTCCTAATTGTTATGTTGGAAAAGATGTTGTTTTGGGCGATGGCGTGGTTTTGTATCCAAACGTAAATATTTTTGACGAAACAAAAATCGGAAACCACACCGTGATCTGGTCTGGAACTGTTATCCGTGAGCGTTGTGAAGTAGGACAGTACTGTATTTTTCATATTAACGTGAGTATTGGCGCAGACGGATTTGGATACAGGCCAAGTGATGATGGTCGCGGACTCGTAAAAATTCCGCAGATAGGAAATGTGGTTATTGGAAACGGCGTTGAAATTGGAGCAAACTCGGCAGTCGATCGCGGAAAATTCAGTTCAACAATTATTGGCGACGGTTGTAAAATCGACAATTTGGTGCAAATCGGTCACAATTCCATTATGGGAAGATCTTGCATTATGGCTGGGCACAGTGGTTTGGCAGGATCCGTTACTTTGGGCGACGGCGTGATTATAGGTGGAAGCGCTTCGATTAAAGATCATACCACAATCCATTCTGGTGCAACTGTGGGCGCAGGTTCGGGCGTTGTTGGTGATGTGGAAGCAGGAAAAACCGTTCTCGGATATCCCGCAACGGATTCAAGGGAAATGTTGAAACAATGGATAGCGCTTCGGAATTTGGCCAAAAATTGATAATTCCCTTATTTTTTAAAATCAAAAAATAGAAAGTTTAACCAGTATTTAACTGATTATCAGTATATCAATTCTTGTTGAACTTATTTTCCAGCGTATCTTTAAATGGAAAATTGGAAAAAGAGAGATTATGTTACACAAGATAGATTTGGCAGCCGATCATATTGCGGGTTTTAGATGGGAAGGAAAATTTGATGAAAAAGGCGTGAAGCAGTCGTTGGTACAATTTCTTCCCGAACTTCAAATGCGTTCTAAAATGAATTTATATCTGGAAGTCATAAACCTTTCAGATATGGAAGCAAAAGCATTATTTGAAGCGATAAAATTCGATATCATGAACATGCGGGAGATGATTACCAAAATCGATAAAGTAGCACTTGTTACGGATGTCGATTGGTTAAAAAACATGACAAACACCGCTTCCATAATGGTTCCCAAGATGGAAATAAAGGTTTTCAAAATGCGTGAAGCGGAGGCCGCAAAGATTTGGGTAGAATAAATCCGATTTTTTTGGCTCTAAAAAAGTGAGTTCACCGATTCTTTATACGTTTGTCCAATCGGAATTTTTTGGCTTCCGATGCTGATTTGATTTCCTTCCACGAAGCTTATTTTATCAA
>DASSWB010000020.1:0-48472 GCA_035705495.1 Salinimicrobium sp.
TGGTTCGCCAGTTTCGGTGGGCAAATATTTTTCAACCTCTGGTAAACGCAGTGGCAAATATTTTAAATCTATGGTTTGCGGCAATCCGTTGACGTAATAAATTGGAAAAGGTTCGCCCCAATATCGTTGTCTGCTGAAAACGGCATCTCTTAATCTATAATTCGTTTTGCCTTTTCCTTGTCCGATTTTTTCAAGTTCGGAAATTGCTTTCTTAAGTGCTTCTTTATATTCCAATCCATTAAGGAAGTCGGAGTTTGCAATCACGGTTCCTTCTTTTCCGCTGAAAGCTTCTTCGGAAATATCTACGTTTTCAAAAATATTCACGATTGGAATATCAAAATGCCTCGCAAAATCATAATCCCGCTGATCACCACAAGGAACCGCCATCACAGCTCCAGTTCCATAGCCTGCAAGCACGTAATCTCCAATCCAAATTGGCACCGGTTCTTTCGTGAAAGGATGTTCTGCATAAGCGCCCGTAAAAACACCGCTAATGGTTTTTACATCTGCCATTCGTTCACGTTCGCTGCGTTTTGCCGTAGCTTCAATATATTCTTGAACAGCCTGTTTTTGCTCGGGAGTCGTAATCTTTTCAACGAGTTCGTGCTCTGGCGCCAAAGTCATGAAAGTAACTCCGAAAATGGTGTCGGGACGCGTGGTGAAAACTTCAATGCTGAATTCTGAATTCTGAATTCTGAATTGGGCAAGTGCCCCAACCGATTTCCCAATCCAATTCCGCTGACTTTCCCTCAAACTTTCTGGCCAGTCGATTTTATTTAAATCTTGCAGCAAACGTTCTGCAAAAGCAGAAATCCGCATGCTCCATTGCTTCATTTTTTTTCTGATTACCGGATAACCACCACGTTCGGAAACGCCGTTTACAATTTCGTCATTTGCCAAAACAGTTCCCAATTGCGGACACCAATTGACTTCGGTTTCGGCTAAATATGTGAGTCGGTATTTGAGTAATATTTGCTGTTTTTCTTCCAAAGAAAAAGCATTCCATTCTTCCGCGGAAAATTCAGTTACATTATCATCACAAGCAGCATTCAGATTTGTATTTCCTTCCGAAGCAAATATTTTTTCAAGATCGGAAATTGGACGGGATTTATCGGTTTTGTGATCATACCAACTCTCAAAAAGCTGAATGAAAATCCACTGCGTCCATTTATAATACTGCGGATCACTCGTGCGAACTTCCCGACTCCAATCAAAAGAAAACCCCATTTTATCGAGTTGCTCGCGGTAACGTTTTATGTTTTGTTCTGTGGTGACCGCGGGATGTTGCCCGGTTTGAATTGCGTATTGTTCTGCAGGCAATCCGAAGCTATCATATCCTTGCGGATGCAAAACATTGAAACCTTTATGGCGTTTGTAGCGCGCATAAATATCACTTGCAATATACCCAAGCGGATGCCCAACATGCAATCCGGCGCCAGATGGATATGGAAACATGTCCAGAACATAAAATTTCGGAGCCGCTTTCATATTTCCTGACAATGGAGGATTTTGAGCCTTAAACGTTTGGTTTTTGGCCCAATATTTTTGCCATTTCTCTTCTATTTTATTGAAATCGTAACTCATTGCAAGGTTTTTTTACTGTGGAAGCATCACTGAAATTGGATTTTTAGTTTTGGAAAAGATCCAATTTAGCCCGCAAAAATACGTTTAAAGTACGAAAGTGAAAAGTTTAGACGTTTTAAAGAAAGAGAATGATTAACTTTCTTATTTTTACACAAAATTTGCAATATCCATATGGGTTCATCTTTTGAGAAATACCAAAAAAGAAGATTGATTTCTTCCTATTTTTCAGTGGTAATCAGTATTTCATTGGTCCTTTTTCTTCTCGGTTTACTGGGCTTGTTGGTTCTCAATACCAAAAAAGTAGCGGATCATTTTAAAGAGAAAATCGCAATGACGATTTACTTGAAAGACACCGCAAAGGAAGTCGAAATGAATCAGTTGCAAAAAAGTTTGGCGATGGCCGAATATACCAAAACGGCGACTTTCATCTCAAAAGAGCAAGCTGCGGAAGCACATAGCGAGGAAATTGGAGAGAATTTCATGGAATTTTTAGGATATAATCCGCTGCAAAATTCCATAGATGTTTATATGAAAGCCGATTACGTTTCTCCTGAGCAGGTAGAAGAAATTGCCTTGGAAATTCAGGAAAAAGGATTTGTGGATGAAGTCATTTATGATCAGCCCTTGATTTCTTTACTTACGGAAAATGTTGCAAGAATTGGATTTTGGATCTTGGTCATTAGTGGTATTTTTGCTTTTATAGCGGTTTTACTGATCAACAGCTCAATCAGGCTCTCTGTATATTCAAAACGATTTATTATCAAAACCATGCAAATGGTGGGCGCTACCAAAAGATTTATCCGAAAACCTTTTATTTGGAAAAGCGTAAAACTCGGAATTATAGGAGCCATTTTGGCAATGATTGGAATGGCAATTGTTTTGTATTACCTGAACGAAACTTTCCCCGAACTTGATCTTCTTAGCGATCCTCTAATGTTAGGCGCACTTTTCGTCGGAATTTTTTTAATGGGAATAATTATTACCTGGATCAGTACGTTTTTTGCCACTCAAAGATTCCTGAATCTGAGGACTGATGAACTTTATTATTAGAAGGAGAAAACTTTTTTAAAATGGGAAAAAATAAAGATACAGAAGAAACAACACAGCCTCATTTTGTTTTTGGACGAAAAAATTACATCGTAATGGCAATTGGTCTTGCGGTTATTGCACTTGGCTTTATTTTAATGTCTGGCGGTGGAAGCGATGATCCCAATGTTTTTAATCCGGAAATTTATAATTTCAGGAGAATTAGACTGGCACCAACTGTTGTCCTTTTAGGTTTCGCCATTGAAGTTTATGCCATTCTATTAAATCCCAGTAAAAAATAATGAATTATTTTGAAGCGGTTGTCCTAGCTTTGGTTGAAGGCTTAACCGAATTTTTACCGGTTTCTTCTACGGGACACATGATTGTTGTTTCCTCCATTTTTGGAATTGCCGATGAAGCGTTCACGAAACTATTCACCATTGTTATTCAATTGGGAACCATTCTTTCGGTAATCGCGCTTTATTGGCGTCGGTTTTTCCAAAGTGTGGATTTTTACATGAAATTATTTGTTGCTTTTCTGCCCGCAGTGGTTTTTGGCTTGTTGCTTAACGATGTTATCGATAGACTTTTAGGAAGTCCGTTGGTTGTGGCAATTTCATTGATTATTGGAGGTTTTATCCTTCTGAAGGTGGATGAATGGTTTAAATCTTCCTCGGGAGAAGAAATTTCCTATCTCACGGCTTTGAAAATTGGTTTTTTTCAGTGTTTGGCCATGGTTCCTGGAGTTTCCAGAAGTGGCGCGAGCATTGTTGGTGGAATGAGCCAAAATTTATCACGAACAACAGCAGCCGAATTTTCGTTTTTTCTTGCAGTCCCAACCATGCTTGGTGCTACCCTTAAAAAACTTTACGATTACTATCAGGATGGATATGTCTTGAGCCAAGAAGAAATCAATTTATTGATCATTGGGAATGTTGTCGGATTTTTGGTGGCACTTTTGGCTATCAAAACCTTTATTGATTATCTGAGCAAACACGGATTCAAAATTTTCGGATATTATCGTATTCTAATTGGAGCAGTCATTTTGCTTTATCATTTTTTCATTGGCGAACTTAGCACGATTTAATGTTTACTGCAGAAGATTTCAAAGAAGGACAAATTTTACTTTTCGACAAGCCTTTGGGTTGGACTTCCTTCCAACTTGTGAATAAAGTCCGTTGGCTTATCCGAAAGAATTGCGATATCAAAAAAATAAAAGTCGGCCATGCGGGAACATTAGATCCTTTGGCAAGCGGATTGCTCATTATCTGCACGGGAAAATTCACGAAACGCATTGAAGAATTTATGGGACAGGAAAAAGAATACACCGGAACCTTTACGCTCGGTGCCACGACTCCTTCCTATGATATGGAAACCGAAATAGATTCAACTTTCCCCATTTCACACATTTCCGAAGAAAAAATAAAAGAAACCACTAGAGTATTTCTTGGCGATATCAATCAATTTCCACCAGTTTTTTCAGCTTTAAAAAAAGACGGAAAACGATTATATGAATTTGCTCGCGCCGGAGAAGAAGTAGAAATTCCCAGTAGAAAAGTCAATATAGCTTCCTTCGAAATTATAAATATTGACTTGCCAAATGTAGATTTTAAAGTTGTTTGTAGCAAAGGAACTTACATACGAAGTCTGGCACATGATTTTGGGAAAGAATTGCAAAGCGGTGCGTATCTTTCGGCTTTGCGACGGACAAAAATTGGCGATTTTGAAGTCAAAAATGCTTTTAATCTGGAAGATTTTATCGAATTACTACCCAAAAAAGTCTAATTTCGCGGTTTTCAAGATTAAACCATGGAAAAACAAAGATGCGGTTGGTGCGTTGGAGATGAGTTGTACGAAACTTATCACGATACCGAATGGGGCGTTCCTTTATATGAAGACGACAAATTATTTGAATTTCTGATTCTGGAAACATTCCAAGCCGGATTAAGTTGGATTACGATTCTGCGGAAACGAGAGAATTTCAGAGCCGCTTTTGACAATTTTGATTATAAAAAAATCGCGAACTATTCCGAAGAAAAAATACAAGAACTACTTCAGGACGAAGGAATTATCCGAAATAAATTGAAAATTCGCGCTACGGTGAGCAATGCCGAAGCTTATATGAAGATCCAAGAGGAATTTGGAAGTTTCAGCAAGTATATTTGGGGATTTGTGGATGGAAAACCAATTCAGAATGAGGTTAAAGATTACAAATCTGTTGCGGCAACAACTGAAATCAGCGATCGGTTAAGTAAAGATTTAAAGAAACGCGGATTTAAATTTGTGGGTTCAACCGTGATGTACGCGCACATGCAAGCTACAGGAATGGTGAACGATCACGAAGTGGCTTGCTTTAGGTATAATGAAGTTAAAAATTACGCTTAAAAAAATGAAATCTATAAAATCCTATTTTGTTTTAATAGTATTGTTGTTATCACACACTTTTGTTTTTGCACAACACCCACATTCTTTTTTTGGAGAGTTTGAATTTGAACTTGAAATTCCTACCGAAACCAAATTTTCCTTTGAAGTCGAAGCAGGTGCCCGCGGACTTTTTTTAGAAACTTATGACGGTGAAAAATCGACTGATTATACACATCAACATTTTGAAATTACGCAGTTTACCAAATATCAGCATACAGAAGCTATTGAATTTGCTTTAGGCCTAAGATACCGAATGAAAGAACCTTTTGACGACGGGGATCCTGACGAAAAACGGATTATTGAAGAAATTGAATACGAACCGGTAAATTCTACTATCGGACTTTCACATCGCGGCAGATTGGAACAGCGGTTTAGGGGAGAAGAATTCATTTTCAGGTTGCGATACCAAATAGGTGCTTCAAAACCTTTGAACGAAACTTTTTCTTTAGGCGTTTCAACCGAAGCTTTGTACGGAGTTTCTACAATTGATAAACCAGAGCCTGAGCAACGTTTTGCGATTGAATTGGAAAATTCAGGTTTTAAAAACGTTGAATTGGGAGTTGGTTTTGAAGTCCGTTTGGAAAATTATGTGCTGGATTTGGGCTATGAATATTTTTTCGCTACGAAAGTGAAGATATCGCTGTAGCGTATTTTAAAAACCGAAAATTTTTTTGGCGGATTTCTTCGGCTAAAGCCTTTTCCTTGCATTCTTATAACATCCAGCTAAAGCTGGATGCAATGGATCCGCTTATCGTTTAGATATATTGTTGAAAAAAGAATTTTCTATGCTTTACTTCCTAGATTCTTTACTTCGCGAAAAAGATCCGTTCCGAACGACAGAAAAATTTGAATTATTATGTAATTCTGACTAAATAGGAATCTGATCGAGAACAAAATCATCTGTGAAACAAAATCAATTGGCATTGGTTTTAACCAATGCACAACAAGAATTCCGATCCTATTGGGCTTTAGCCAAAATTTCCATATCAATCTTTTAAATCAATTAATTTTTCAGAATCTGTAAAAATTCTTTCCTCGGAATTTCCTCTGCACCCAAACTTTCCAAATGAGAGGTGTAAATTTGACAATCGATTAATTTGACACCTTCCAATTTTAAAAATTCAACCCATTTTATAAAACCAAATTTAGAAGCATTGCTAACTTTTGAAAACATACTTTCCCCGCAGAATACTTTTTTATCTTTCAAAAAGATGCCATAGAGTCCGCCGACTAATTTTTCTTCTTGCCAAACCTCAACCGAATGTGCAAAACCCAGTTTATGCAGGTTTGAATAGGCGTTTTGCATTTCTGAAGTAATCCAAGTTCCATTTTGACCTGTTCTTGCAATTTTGGAACATTCAGAAATAACTTCTTCAAAACATTGATTGTAAGTAACGCTGAAAACTTCTTTTTTGAGAAGCTGTTTCATGCTTTTGGAAACTTTCAGTCTTTCAGGAAACAAAACCATTCTGGGATCGGGGCTCCACCATAATATTGGCTGATTTTCTTCATACCAAGGGAAAATTCCGTGGTTATAGGCATCAATCAATCGCTTCGGATTTAGGTCGCCGCCAATTGTTAGCAATCCGTCATCATCCGCCATTTCAACGGGAGGGAAAAGATGTTCTTCTTGAGAATACAATGTTTTATGTTGAATAAATTCCGAAGTAAAAATAAAAAACCCAACTTATTAAGTCGGGTTTTTACAAAATTAAAAATCGTTTATTAGAAAGGCAGATCGTCGTGATCTTCTTCGTTTAAATTTTGTGCGGGCTCAAATTGTGGCGCCGGTGGCATTGGTGGCGGTGTATTACCTCCCATATCTTCCTGCAGGTTTTCAATTCTCCACCCTTGAATGGAATTGAAATATTTGGTTTCTCCCTGCGGATTCACCCATTCCCGACCGCGTAAATTAATACTGATTTTTACGGCTTGACCCACCTTAAAATTATTCAACAAATCTGTCTTGTCCTGAACAAATTCGACCATAATTGTTTGCGGATATTGCTCTTCAGTAGTAACAACCACTTCTCTTTTCCTAAACCCATTACTCCCAAAAGCTTGAGTTTCTCCAATCACTTTAATTTTTCCTTGTACTTCCATCGTCTCTATTTTGCTAATAATAATTTCCAGGCTTCCAAAGGTTCGTCCCTTTCAAGAAATTCCTGTGCTTTTTTGTGTATTTTATCTGTATTTCCTTTAGTAATCAATTCCGAAATTTCGGCATTTTCATTTTTAAAAGAATTAATTTCCTCTAAAGTAGGAACATTTTCAATATTTCCCAGTTTCCCGAGATCATTTCCTGTTAAAATTTTACTTTCCCTTATTTCCTGCGGAATTGCATCAACTCCTATACCCAAAGTCGTTAAAGGTTTCGGCACTTCGAACATTCCCGTTTTTGCACGCGTGTACCAATTCCCTCCCATCCGGGCCACTTGGTCTATTTTATGCTGATCAATCACTCCATTCTCATCAAGAATTTCTTCGTTCACGTGCATTTTTACAATTTCGCAAATCACAAGATTTCCTGCGCCACCTTCTTGACCGAGTTCAATAACTTGCATTACTTTACATTCCATTTGCACCGGTGATTCCGCAACCCGAAAAGGTTTTACCAAATCTGATTTCAGCATTGTCAATCCGGCTTTTTCAAATTCGTTTACGCCATCGGCATATTCTGTACTTGAAAGGGAAGCTTGTTGAACGATTGCGTAATTTACAATATTGATCACCACTTCTTTTGTGGCTTTTACATTCAAATAAGTATGTTTTACCGTATTGTCACGACCTCTTCTTGCCGGTGAAAAAATCAAAACCGGAGGATTCGCGCTAAAGACATTAAAAAAGCTAAAGGGCGAAAGATTTGGGTTCCCTTCTTCATCCATCGTACTGGCAAAAGCAATCGGTCTCGGACCAATGGCGCCGAGTAAAAGTCCGTGGAATTTAGCGGTTGTAACGTCTTTTGGATCTATGGAAAGCATTCAGAATATTTTCCGCAAATATAGCTAAACCTGAAGGGAATAAAAAAGAAATGGCCGCGTTAGCTTGTTGGTTTAATCGGATTTTCTATTTAGAAAACGCTTTCATAAATTAGAAAATTAAAAAGTATTCACGCAGATGAGTCAAAACGATTATCTTTAGATTTATAAACGAATGTACAGTTCATGAATTTTTCCGACGAACGCAATTTTAGCCGCTGGTTTATTATTATTTCTTCCCTTATCATTGTCTGTTTGATTCTTTGGAACACCTCCCTCTTTTTTGAAAGATTAAAACAGGACGAACGCAGTAAAATGCATATTTGGGGAAGCGCTTTTTCTGAACTTTTAAAAGAAAAGCCCGAATCGGATATCACGCTTATCACTACAATTTTGGAAGAGAATACAACAACTCCCATGATTGTTTATACAATTAAGGAAGATGTTTATGCAACCCGAAATATCCCGAATGAAGATAATTATTCGCAGCAAGATCTTCAGGAAATGGCTGCCGATTTCGCCGGAGAATATGATCCTATTGATATTAATGTAAAGAGCGAATTGATCAGTATTGTTTACTATGGAAATTCGCCGCTCATCACAAAATTAAAATATTATCCTGTAGGATTACTGCTGATCGTGGTTCTGTTTATTGGTGTGATTTATTTCTTTTACACCACATCAAAATCCAGCGAACAAAATAAACTTTGGGCCGGAATGGCAAAAGAAACCGCACACCAGATTGGAACGCCACTTTCGTCTTTGGTAGGGTGGACAGAAATTCTCTCTCAGGAAAATGTGAATGAAGAGTACTTAAAGGAAATCAAAAAAGATGTTGACCGATTGGAGATGATTACCGAAAGGTTTTCGAAAATAGGATCCGCGCCCACCTTGGAAAAAGCAGATATTGTTGAAGAAACCAAAAATTCCTATGATTATTTAAAACTGCGAAGTTCAAAATTGATTGAATTTTCTCTTGAATTGCCGACGAATTCCATTCCAGTGAATTTAAACAAACAATTATACAGTTGGACGATTGAAAACCTCGTGAAAAATGCCATTGATGCGATGCGCGGAAAAGGAAAACTTCTCATTCAACTGAAAGAAGAGCCCAAATGGGTTTGTATTTTAATTTCCGATACGGGAAAAGGAATTCCGAAAAGTAAATTCCATAAAATTTTCGAGCCCGGGTTTACAACCAAAAAGCGTGGTTGGGGACTTGGATTATCGTTAACCAAAAGAATCATTGAAGATTACCACGAGGGAAAAATAAGGGTTTTTAAAAGTGAACTGGAAAAAGGAACTACTTTTCAGATTAGGTTGAGGAAAAAGTAGTGATTAGTAAAGGTCAGTGGTCAGTAAAAAATCATAAAAGACCAAGAATACAATTTCTGAAAGTTTTACAAATTCCTTTTAATGTCTTCCGCTACTTCTTCAAATTCTTCCTTTGATAGCAACACTTTTTTCTGAAATCGCATATCGTCCATTTCATTTAACGGAATTAGGTGAACGTGCACATGCGGAACTTCCAACCCAACAACAGCAATTCCTACCCTTTTGCACACAATAGCTTTTTCAATGGCCAAACCGACTTTTCTGGAGAATTGCATCAGTTCGGTATAGGTGACTTCATCCATATCGAGGATTTTATCGACTTCTTGCTTCGGAATACATAAAGTATGTCCTTTTGTATTGGGATTTATATCAAGGAACGCAAGGAATTTATCCGTTTCTGCAACTTTATATGCTGGAATTTCACCGCTGATAATTTTTGTGAATATTGAAGCCATTTTTAATGTTTTAATTGATTCGAGTAATTTTTTAAAATTAAAAAATCCTTTCCGAAGAATTCAAGAAAGGATTTACATTTTTTATAGAACGATAATTAATCTCTTGTAATTTCAAGGATTTCAAAAGTCATTTTACCATTAGGAACCTCGATTTCAGTGGTTTCACCAACCCTTTTTCCGAGTAAACCTTTTCCTATTGGAGAATCAACAGAGATTTTTCCAGATTTTAAATCGGCTTCACTTTGGGCGACCAATTTATACCTCATTTCCATGTTATTGTTCAAATTTTTGATTTTCACGTTGGAATGAACCAAAACTTTTGAAGTATCTAATTGAGATTCATCTATCAATCGTGCGTTCGCAACGATTTCTTCCATTTTTGAAATCTTCATTTCCAATAATCCTTGTGCTTCTTTTGCGGCATCATATTCGGCATTTTCACTTAAATCACCTTTATCACGAGCTTCTGCGATAGCTTGTGACGATTTGGGACGTTCTACATCTTTCAAATAATTCAATTCGTCCCTCAATTTTTTTAAACCTTCAGCGGTATAATAAGATACTTTACTCATAACTTCATCGTTTTATAAAATAGAAAAAATCCCATTCGAAAACGGGACTTCTTTAACAAAGATAGTAAATTTACGATTCCTTAAGCAATTAATATGATGCAATTGAATTTTAGAATTAAAAAAGCCATTTTACTCCTATTCCTCACATTTTTAATTAGTTGCTCCAATGATGATGATGTAAGATATGAAAATCCGTATTTGGCGGATATTAATGTTGCGCTCCAAATTAATTTGGCGCTTCCCGAATTCAGCAACCTCCAATTTCCCGGAAATAAATACGTGACCTATAATTACGGACTCAATGGAATTGTTGTTTATTGCTTAAATCCGTCAACTTATACTGCGTTTGAATTGACCGATCCCAATCACGTACCGCAAAATTGTTCCCGACTTACAGTAACGGGTATCAAAGCAGCTTGTGATTGCGACGAGAATGAATATGAAATTATTTCAGGTCAGTCAACCAATGGTCAAATGGAATTCCCTCTGAAACCTTACCGTGTGGAAAAAGTTGGAAATGTGCTTCAAATCACGAATTATTAAAAATCAAAAAATCCTGACAGGAGTTTTCCCATCAGGATTAAATCCGAATTTTTTCAATATTAAAATTTCAAGCTAACGCCTGCCAAAAAGTTGATGGTTGCCTGCGGATAATAACCAACCCAACCGGAATCATACCAACCGTTTGAAACATATTCCTCACTAAAAATATTATTGATCAAACCAGTGAAAACCACTTCTTTAAAAAGCGGAGCAGATTTCCAAGTGTACTGCAAGTTCAAATCATTTACAAAATAAGCATCCAATATAGAACCTTCCGCTTCGGTATTGCTCATGTATTGTTCCCCTACATATTTTGAAAGCAGATTGATCTCAAAATTTTCAAGCGGTGTTAAACTGATGATATTCCCAGCAACGATTGAAGGCGAGAAAGAAATTTCCGTATCTCCGAAACTTTGCAATTCGTCATCTACAGTCGCGTAAAAATCGACGTTTTTGTTTTGGCTCAAAGATACATTGGGTCTGATAGAAAGCAGATCTGAAATCTTGAAAGCGGCATCAATTTCCAATCCCGTTCTGTAACTTTTTCCGCTATTTTGACGTACGGAGGCACCCACATCATCAATTTCCCCAGTTAAAACCAACTGATTTCGGTAATCCATAAAATACAAATTCGTATTTATCTGAATCGTTTTTGTATTAAACCTCCAGCCCAATTCGTAATCATTCAATTCTTCCGGCTCGGGATCTCCATTTTCATAATCGTCCCGACTTGGTTCCCTGTGCGCCCGTGCGAAAGAAAAATAAAGTTGATTTTGCCGATTGAATTTGTACGTCAGCCCCGCTTTTGGATTGAAGAAATTCAGCTCATCATCAACCAAAAATTCTGATCCGTCCGAAAGAATTCCGCTGGTTTCATATTTCACTTTTCGAAGCTGTAAATCGACGTAAGCTGCCAATTTTTCTGAAATTGAAAAAGTCGCTTTTCCAAAAATATTGAAATCTGTTTTTGTTGCTTCATTTTCGTAATATGGCGTATGAGGTTCATTGTTTTGGGCAAAACGCGTGTAAATCACTTCCCCAAAATGATCTCCGATGTACTTGTTCCAGCCACCACCGACAATAACGTCCGTTTTTTCATTTTCAAAATTCAGACTAAAAACACTTCCGAAGAAATCATTGTCCAGATTTTTTGTGCCGACCAAATCCGAAGTCGTCATTTCTTCGCCGTTAACCATAAAAGGTTCAAGTCCGAATTCAATCAAATCCGCATCTTCTTCAAATTCTTGGTAATAACCGGCTCCCTTTGTATAATGCAAACCGATGTTTGAAGACCAATTAGAATTGTATTTCTGATTCCAAAGCAATTGATAATGATCTTGCTGATAATTATCGGTTTGATTGTCATAGAAATGAATATTTCCATCTTCATCCGTGTACATTCCCGCTGGATTGAAAGTGCGGTCGTTGTTCAAAGTTTCAGCATCAATTCCGTACCACGCTTGATAAGTTCTTTCCTTTCCGCCGAAAGTCAGCGCTTTTATCAGCGTATTTCCTTTATGATATGAACCTTGAAAGAAATAAGATTTTAAATCGGTATTCGCACGATCTATATATCCGTCACTTTCAATTTTTGAAACCCGTCCGGAAAACGACCAATAATCATTTAACTTTCCCGTACTGAATTTTAATGTATGTTTTCGCGTATTGAAAGATCCGAAACTATTCGCGATTTCTGCGGAAGGTTTAATTCTATACGCATCTGTCAGAATATTCAAACTCGCTCCAAAAGCACCAGCGCCATTTGTGGAAGTTCCCACTCCGCGTTGCAACTGAAGGTTTTGAACAGAAGAAGCAAAATCACCCAGATTTACCCAGAATGTCCCCTGACTTTCCGAATCATTGTACGGAATTCCATTAATTGTAACGTTGACCCGAGTGGCATCACTACCACGAACACGAAGTCCCGTGTAACCAATCCCCGCACCAGCATCGGAAGTTGTTACAACGTTGGGCATAAAATTCATCAAGGCAGGAATATCCTGACCCAAATTTCTGTCTTCAATTTGCTCGTTCGAAAGATTGCTGTAGGTAATGGGCGAATCGGCCTTCACGCGTACTGAGGATAAAAATACTTCATCCAGAACTTCGGGAGATGTGCTCATGTTTATCTCTAAAAATTTGTCTTCCGTGAGATGGATTTCCATGGTTTTTTGGTTTGCATACGTGAAAATGAGCGTGTAAACGCCTTCGGATAATTCCATTAAAAACAAACCTTCTCCGTTGGTTGTGGTTCCTTCTCCAGTTTCCTTAACAAAAACCGAAACTCCTTCAATAGGACCGTTTTCATCAAAAACCTTTCCTTGTAAGTTGAAATTTTGTGCCGACCCTGCGACTGACAGCACAAAGAGTGCTAGAAAAAATAATACATTTTTCATTCGTAAAAACGTTTACGAATAAAAGGGGCGATTATTCTATGGTTAAAAAATCAAATAAAAAATCCCGAAAACCGACTATCGGTGTTCAGGAGCAATTACATACACGGCATTTTTTTGTGCCTTCCCTTGGCAGCATTACCTGCCCAGGTTCATTGGGTATGATCTCAGCCTTTTTTGAAGGCACCCCTTAGAGATTGAGTGCAAATTTAAGAAGGTTTTTTGATTTCCATCTGTTTTTCGTTAATTTAAATTAATACAGTAATTTTGGATTTATGCAAACCCCAAAACGCTACCTTACTTTAAAAGTCCTGATTGGTTATTTATTGATTGCCGCCTTGGCCACAGTGGCCGTTTGGTTTATCTATTCGCAAATTATTGCTTTTAATAGCTTGTCCCTAAAAAATCAAAGCAACGAAAAACTTTTTCTGGTTAGTGAAATCACTACCAATCTTTATGAAACCGAAAATATTAGCCGGAGACTCGTTCAATCAAATAGTCCAGAAGATCTAGATCAATTTTACCTTCAAATACAAAATGTACACAACAAAATCAATTTGTTGGAAAAGCATCACTTGAATGGTGGTGAAGAAGTGGAATTGGATACAATTACAAGTTTGTTGTGCAAAAAAACCCAAAACCTTGAAGAACTGCTCGACTTAAGGGCGGAGGAAAAAACCAAGAATTATTATACAAAGGCCCTTCAAAAATTACGTAAAGTCGATGAGAAATTCGGCAGACATCCTGAGGAAAGATTCACCAATCTGAAACCACACCAACGTCGGGTTTTGGAAAAAATCATTGCTTTTGCAGAAGAAGAAAATCAAAAAAAACTTACGAATAAAACTTCAGATTCCTTGGTTGGCGCCATCAAGGGAATTTTAACCGAATTGGAAAAAAACAATTCCCAATTTCTACGGACAGTCGTTCAAAAAGAAAACGAACTGTTGGACAATGACATGGTATTAAATGAGCAATTGAGGAAATTGCTTTCCCAAATTGAGCAGGACGAAATCAAAAATACGGTGAACAAAGTGGAAGCCTCAAGGGAAATGCTTGCCGAAACTTCTGATATCATCATTGCGGCGGGAGTCACGAGTTTGGTAATTATTTTAGTTTTCCTCACAATTATAATGAAGGACATTACCAAAAGTCAACAGTACCGTCTAGAACTGGAAGAAGCCAAAATCTTTGCCGAAACCCTTTTGAAAAGAAGGGAGCAGTTCATGGCCGCTATTACCCACGACTTACGATCTCCTTTAACCACGGTTTTAGGTTATTCAAGTTTAATGGAAAAAACAACATTGGAAACCCAGCAGGCACATTTTTTAAATCGGATTAAAAAATCTTCAACCTATCTTTTAAGATTGGTAAATGATTTATTGGATTTTTCAAAACTGGATGCTGGCAAAATGCGGGTGGAAAAACTTCCGTTCAATCCGAAACAACTGATAGAAGAAACAGTTCCAAATGTTGTTCTTTTGGATGAAGAAAAGAATGTTTCGGTCAAATTAAAAATTGCAGATGAAGCAAATGTTGAAATTATAAGCGATCCTTTCAGAATTAAGCAAATCATTTCAAATTTGGTAAGCAACGCCTATAAATTTACACAAGAAGGTGAAGTTTCTGTTGAAGCATTTTTGGAAAAGAAGAAGAAAGGGTACTATTTGTTGATCAAAGTAAAAGATACGGGAATTGGGATTACCAAGGAGAAGCAACAAGAAATATTCATGGAATTTACCCAAGAAGATTCACAGACGGAAAGAAATTTTGGAGGAACCGGTCTCGGACTCGCAATTTGTAAAAAATTGACCGAACTACTGGGAGGAAGCATTAGTGTACAAAGTGAGAAAAATATGGGAAGTGAATTTATCGTGGAAATTCCGGTCAAAAAATCAAAAGTAAGCAAGAGAAAAAATCCAGAATCTGACGAATCCAATGACGAAAAGTAGTTTTTTCCTTTATCAAAAATCCTTTTCTATAACGGATTTTTCCGATTGTTTTTTTTCTCCGCGTTTATTTTCTTTTCTCTCAGTCTTTTAAGCTTTGATGCTTTTGAAGGTTTCGTTTTTTTTCTAGGTTTTGGTTTCTTGAGCGACTCTTTTAAAATCTCAAAAAACCGTTTGATGACTATTTCCTTGTTTTGATGTTGGCTACGGGATTCATCACATTGAATAATCAATTCGTTGGCGTTTGTAATTTTCGATTTTAATTTTTTGAAAATCAAATCCTTTTCTTCATCAGACAAACCTTCCGAATCCTCCACTTGAAAATGAAGTTCAACTTTTGATGCAACTTTATTTACATTTTGCCCGCCAGCACCCGAGCTTCTAACGGCTTTGAATTGTAACTCCTGTAAAACCTGATTTTCATCCACAATTAAACATTTACCTGATGACGCGATTTTAACAAATCGACTGTGGTTTTCACTGGATTGAAGGTTTCCGCTGGCACCTCAACGAAAACACTGATCCAATTTGCCATGCCGCCATTCCACAGACCGGGAAGTTCCAAAGCTTTCAACTCTTGACCTTTATGGGTTTTGTTGCAAATAAAATACGCCTCTTGATCAACGAATTTTTCAAGATCAAAACTATTCCCTTTGTAATCTTTGAGTCCGCAGACCAAGTCGACCGGATTAAAGTGCGTCGATTCTTTTACGATCTGACTTTGTTGATAATTTTCCATGTCGATTTGTGCGCTTTCGACAATTTGCAACGATATTTCACCATTTTTCTGGTTGATCCAGAAAGGACCGCCGCCCGGTTCGCCTTCATTAATGACCATTCCGCAAACCCGGATCGGTCTGTTCAGTTTTTTTCTGAGCACACTTTTCTTCTCTTCGGAAGTCATTTCGGAAAAATCAAAACTCAAACCGGAATGAAGCTCTTCCTTTATAAAATGAATAAATTCGTTTATTTCTCCTTCGGAAACTTCCTCGGAATCCAATCTTTTTAAAATTGAAAAATTCTTTTCCTGAAGGCTCAGTAATTTTCCTCCCAATATTTTCTTCCATTTCACGGTCTGCTCCTGCAATCTTGGAACCGCTACATTGTCGATGTTTTTGATGAAAACAATGTCCGCAGACTGATGATTCAAATTATCAATTAAAGCACCATGTCCGCCCGGACGAAACAATATAGCACCATCAGGTTCACGAAAAGGCTCGTTTTCCATGTTCACCGCAATCGTATCTGTTTTAGGATCTTGATAGGAAAAGGAAATTTGAAAAGTAGAATTGGTCTGTTCCCCAATTTTGTTTTTAATTTCAGAAAAACATGCTTCAAATTTTTCCCTGTGGTCTTCCAGAACCGTAAAATGCACATTGGTGCCGTTCTGATTTTTCGCATAACCGGTAGCTTCATACAAATGGTCTTCAAAAGCCGTGACTAAATGCTCGCCATATTTATGGAAAGGAACAAGGCCTTTGGGTAATTCACAGAGATTTAGTCCTTTAGGAGTGAGCATTGCTTTTACAAAAATGAGTTTTTTCTCATCTTCCGATGCATTTTCATACTCTGGAAAATTACTTGCTATCGATTTTAGAACCTCTTCATAAAAAGGAAGCTTGTTCAGGTTATGGAAAAAATTTATGAGATTTTCTTCACCGCGACGTTCCAGAAATTCATGAAGCGGATTTTCTTGCGGATTGTAATCTTTTAAAAATGAAAAAAGCGATTTAAACATTCTTGTTGCGGCACCGGAAGCTGGAACAAATTTTAAAATGTCCAATCCCTGTTTTTTGGTTTCAAAAACATTGATGAATTTCTCTGCTTCTTCTTCAGAAAGAATCGTAATTCCATTTTTAGGAGTTGCAGCTTCGCTTATGTTTACAAACTGATTTCCTTTTTTAAACAATTCTATTTGCGCTTCAACCTGTTTTACGCTCAAACCCATTTTTTCTATTTGAGCAACATCTTCTTTCGTAAATTCCAATTTCTCTGCTTTTAAAAGTTCGTCAATTTTCATTGTTGCCATTTTCATACGTTCCTCTAACGTGCCTTTTAGCACAATAAATGGTTTATTGTATTTTTCAAGTGCGGCCTTAAAAGCTGAAAACATTTCGGTTCTTTGATCTGGCCTGTCCCTAAGATCATCTGCAGTCCAAGGGGTGTCAATATACGTTAAAAAATAGCAATGATATTTATTCCTTAACGCAAATTTATCAAGCGGGACAGGGGAAAATCCGCTATAATACACTTCGGAATAAACCTTGGTTTCAAGTAAATCCGTATCACAAATTAATATTTTGTTAGCCTCTTTTGCCAAATCATTTTCCAGTTTCATCTGACCAATAGCAATGGGAAGCATATCTTTAAGTTCACAAATTTTTTTCTCCCGATCCCATTTTTCCTGAAGATATTCTCGGGCAAACTCAGGCACCCATTTGGTATTATAATGTACGGCAAGCATTTTTGCCAAGGTGGTTTTTCCCGTTGATTCCGGTCCGTATAAAACAATTTTTATACAATTTGATGGCTGTTGTTCAAGCTTCTCTTCCATGCTCTATAGCCGTAAATGGCAATGATTGTAAAAATTAAATATTGAAGACTCGTTAGAGTCAGTCCTTTATAAAAATACAGTGGTACGGAAATTATATCGCCCACAATCCAATAGATCCAGTTTTCAAGTTTCTTCTTCGCCATGAGCCACATACCTACGAAAAAAATTCCCGTGGTGATTGTATCAACGTAGGCCGTCCAACTATCCCATTTTTCATAATAATTATAGACCAACCAAGTGAAAAACATCGTAAACAGAAAAATAAAAACAGATTGAATATTTTCCTTTACCGTGGTTTTCGTGACTTGAATTACTTGGTTTTTATTGTCTTTCCGACTCCAAATATACCAACCGTAAATACTCATGGAAGTATAATAGAAATTAATCATCATGTCCCCAAACAATTCCCATTTCCATAGCAAATAAACAAAAATAGCGGTACTGATTATTCCTGTGGGATACACCCATATATTTTCCTGTTTAGAAAACCATACAGAAAGAAAGCCGAAGACCACAGCAATGGATTCTAAAATTATAAATAGAAGTGCGTAGTTCTCATATTGTTGAAAGAAGAAATCAAATATTGGTTGCATAATTCCTTCTGTTGCTTTTCACAATTTTAATGCTGATTAAAACATTGTCCAGATTTTCAAAGGTATCCTTGATTTCAACCTGAAGAAATTCCATGACTTTGTCATAATCACCATAAATTTGTGTACTCAGGGGATTTTCCAAAATGGTAAAACCAGAATGTTTTAACTTGAAAATAAAATCTCTGATTGTCGATTCAAAATTATCTTGAAGGGGTGAAAGTGTAAGCTCTACTGAAATTTGCATTTTAAAGAATTTTCACAAAGTTAAAAGGAATAATTGAAGTGGATTATGTATACGAATTTAATTTCGGTTGAAAACAACCCTTGAATTTTCTTCAAAAGCAGTTCCCACGACAACAATATCTGCCCCCGCATTGTAGGCTTTTTGAATTTGCTTTTCGCTTCTAATTCCGCCCCCCACAATCACGGGAATTTTTACTGCTTTTTTTACTTCGGAAATTATTTCTTCCTTTACGGGAATTGCTGCGCCACTTCCAGCTTCCAAATAAATCAACTTTTTACCGGAATAAGTCCCCGCCAAAGCAGTGTTCACAATAAATTCGACGTTTTCCTGAAGCATAGGCTTGGTACCGCTAACTCTTTGAACTGCGGATTCTTTTCCACCATCGATCAAGATATATGCGGTTGGAATGATTTCCAAATCCGATTTTTTTAAAACCGGAACCGCTTTAATATGCTGTTCAATTAGATATTCAGGATTCCGGCCCGAAAGTAGGGAGAGAAACAATAAAGCATCCGCTTTCGGTGTAATTTGAGAAAAATCCCCAGGAAAAAGCACGAGCGGTAAAGAAGTCATTTTTTTGATTGCTTCAACTGTTTTTTCAGTTTTGAAAAAGTCATCGGTACTGCCACCAATCAGAAGAAAATCTGCACATTTTTCGGCTTTACCAATTGTTTCCGAAGCGATTTTAACATCGAATTTATCCGGATCTATGAGAATTGCCAGTAATTTTTTATTTTGTGCTTTGGAATCAAGTAAAAACTGAAGGATTTTTTTCATTTTAAAAATTAAGCGGGAAGCGCATAAACGCAAGTGTAATTTTCAAATTCCAAAAATTCGATATTATATTTGGAGATATTTCCTTCAAAATAAACCGTTCCGGTGGTTTTTCCATCGTCGAAATCAAAGTCCGTAATATTGATGTGTTGCAAAAATCCCAAACCTTTTTGTGCGTACAATTTGTAAATCGCTTCTTTGGCGCCCCAAACAATTGTCAGTTTTCTAATAACCGCTGCTGAATTTGCCAGTGTTCGATATTCGCGAATGGGCGTGAATTTTTCAGCAATTTTCAATATTTTTTCCCGCTGCATTTCTATGTCGATCCCAACTTCCTGATCACTGACAATAATTCCGGTGAAATCAAAAGAATGCGTTATTGAAATTTTTTTTCCATCCCTCAAATGAGGTTTACCCTTTTCATCGTAATACAGATCATTATCAACATAACCTGCTTCCGCCAAAAGATGTCTTATACTCATAAAACCACGTTGATGAATTTCAGATTTCATTCCGTTGACCCGTTCCTGACAATGCGGAGTTAATTGAACTTTCTCAGAGAGCACATTCAAATTTTCTTCAACCTTCCAAATGAAGACTTTAGTCTGCGGATTGACTGTTATTGTTTTATAAAGAGGCATAAAAATTGAGAGATATTGCGTAATTTTGCATTCTTATAATTAATTCAAATATAATAATATGTCGACTAAAACTGTGCCTTATACGGCTTATAAAGTTAAAGATATTTCCTTAGCAAATTGGGGAAGAAAAGAAATAGAGCTTGCTGAAGCGGAAATGCCGGGATTAATGTCTCTTCGTGAGGAGTATAAAAACGAGCAACCTTTAAAAGGAGCGCGCATTGCTGGTTGTCTTCATATGACGATTCAAACTGCGGTTCTTATAGAAACTTTGGTTGCTCTGGGCGCGGAAGTTACTTGGAGCTCTTGTAATATTTTCTCTACTCAGGATCAGGCTGCTGCGGCAATTGCTGCTACTGGAATTCCAGTTTACGCTTGGAAAGGAATGAATGAAGAGGAATTCAACTGGTGTATTGAACAAACCTTATTTTTTGGCGAAGACAGAAAACCATTGAATATGATTTTGGATGACGGTGGTGATTTAACAAATATGGTTTTGGATAAATATCCTGAACTTGCTGATGGCATCAAAGGTCTTTCCGAAGAAACCACTACAGGAGTTCATAGATTGTACGAACGAATGAAAAATGGCACATTGCCAATGCCCGCAATAAACGTGAACGATTCTGTTACAAAATCGAAATTCGACAATAAATACGGATGTCGGGAAAGTGCTGTGGATGCAATTCGACGTGCAACCGATGTGATGTTGGCCGGAAAAAGAGTTGTTGTTTGTGGATACGGTGATGTTGGTAAAGGAACTGCAGCTTCATTTAAAGGAGCGGGATCCATTGTTACGGTTACGGAAATCGATCCTATTTGTGCTTTACAAGCTGCAATGGACGGTTTTGAAGTAAAGAAATTGGAAACCGTTGTTGGCAATGCTGATATTGTGATTACCACAACTGGAAACAAAGATATTGTTCGTTCGGAGCATTTCGAAGCGATGAAAGACAAGACCATTGTTTGTAATATTGGTCATTTTGACAATGAAATTGATATGGCTTGGCTGAATAAAAATCACGGAGCTTCAAAAGTTGAAATTAAACCTCAGGTTGATAAATATACAATTGGCGGAAAAGATATTATTCTTTTGGCTGAAGGCCGATTGGTAAATCTTGGTTGTGCAACAGGACATCCAAGTTTTGTAATGAGTAATTCGTTTACAAATCAGACTTTGGCACAAATTGAGCTTTGGAAAAATACAGATCAGTATGAAAACAAGGTTTATATGCTTCCGAAGCATTTAGATGAAAAAGTCGCCAAATTACACCTTGAGAAAATTGGAGTGGAACTAACAGAATTGAAAAAAGATCAAGCCGATTATATTGGCGTTACTGTTGAAGGACCGTTTAAGCCGGAGTATTATAGGTATTAGGCTGTAGGCTGTAGGCTGTAGGCTGTAGGCTGTAGGCTGTAGGCTGTAGGCAAAAAAATCCTTTCCGTTTGGAAAGGATTTTTTATTATGAAAAACCACGTTCTTTGAGAATGGCAATGGCCTCTTTTTGTTGATGTTCCAAAACCTGTATGCGCATTCCCAACATTCCCAGACCCGCAAATCCGTAGGCATTGCTTGTTACTTCTTCAGGAACCAAATAAGCAATCTGACGTTCATCCAGTAGGTTTTTAATAATGGAAATTTCCCATTGATTTGTTGTTCTATAGATGGTTTTGTATTCCATAGCCAGAAGTTAAGTTGGTTTAAAGATACTTATATCTTCTTAAATTATCCACTGCTTCAATTAGAGCAAATAATAACAAATAAAAAAAGCCTTTTTCAGAAATGAAAAAGGCTTTTTAAACTTAAAAATTTTGATCAATTAAGCTTCAAATGGCTCAATTGAAACGTAAGATTTGTTATCTCTTTTCTTGGTAAATTTTACAAGGCCATCAACTTTAGCGTGTAAAGTGTGATCTTTTCCTGCATAAACATTTTCACCAGGTTTATGCGCAGTACCTCTTTGTCTAACGATGATATTTCCGGCAATAGCAGGTTGACCACCAAAAATCTTAACGCCTAGACGTTTTGATTCTGATTCCCTTCCGTTTTTGGAACTACCAACTCCTTTTTTGTGAGCCATGGCTTAAATTTTAATTTATGTGAACACTGCCAAGAATGGCAATATTTAATTATTTAATACTTTCAATAACAATTTCTGTAAGAGATTGACGATGACCATTTTTTACACGGTAACCTTTTCTTCTCTTCTTTTTAAATACAATCACTTTATCACCTTTAAGATGTCTTGTGATTTTTGCCCCTACTAGGGCACCTTTTATAGCCGGGGCGCCTAAAGTTACATTGTCGCCGTCACCAGTAAGTAAAACCTTATCAAAGGAAACTGAATCTCCCTCTTCTCCTGGCAAACGATGAACAAACACTTTTTGGTCTTTTACAACTTTAAATTGTTGCCCTGCTATCTCTACAATTGCGTACATAGCGTGTTAATTAATTAATGATTTTGTTCAAAAATGGTTGCAAATATAGTTCTAATTAATTAACCCACAAAAGTTTATTTGACAATTTTAGTAAGTGTGTTTTCTTCCTTCTTCCGTATTTGCTGTTTTTTTAAATATCTGCATAAATGTTAAGGTAAGCACTACAGTTGTGGCAAAACCCATTAAGGCTACGGTAAAAAGAACCATTCCCAAATTTGCCCCATACTCCACCAGCCACATGGTAATTAATTCCTCTAAAAAATCTTCATCCAAATGGGAGGCATAAATCGCAAAAAACGCAGTAAAAATAGCGGTCGCTAGAAATCCTGTTGTCAATCCAGTTGTAAATCCGTTTTCATATTTAAATTTATCACCTTCATCTTTACTTTCTCTTTTGATGGACAAATAAATTCCCGCACCTACAATGACGCCATTAAAAAGACTAAAAACAGGATTGGTGTGCGCGCCAAAAATAGAAATCAACAAGAAGTATCCTATCAATCCTATAGCCACATATATACCATATAAAATGGGAACGCTTAGATTTTTCATAACGAAAAGTGTTGTTTCCGTAAATTTCAAGAAAATAGGACAACATTTGCCTTAATACCTTGTTAATTTTAACAACAGAAAATTTTGTTGTAGATTTAGCCTCCTTTGTTCAAAAATTCTGTAACAAAAGGTTGTAGTATTCTACTTACTGCGTAACATTCATTTGAAAAAACTGGAAAAATGATTAAAAAATTTAGCTTAACTGCCTTGTCCTGTCTATTATTTGGCACAGGATTTTCACAAGAGGTTGAATTCACAAAGTATGAACTCGATAACGGGTTAGACGTAATTTTACATCAGGACAACTCTGCACCGGTAGTTACCGTAGGAGTGATGTACCATGTTGGTGCCAAAGATGAAGAAGAAGGAAGATCAGGATTTGCGCATTTCTTCGAACATTTACTATTTGAAGGCACCGAAAACATTGAGCGTGGAGAGTGGTTCAATATTGTTGGTGCTCAAGGCGGATCAAACAACGCCAACACAACTCAAGACCGTACTTATTATTACGAAACTTTCCCTTCAAACAGTTTGAAATTAGGATTATGGATGGAAGCGGAAAGAATGCTGCACCCAGTTATTAATCAAATTGGCGTTGACACCCAGAATGAAGTTGTAAAAGAGGAAAAGCGTTTACGTGTTGACAACCAACCTTATGGTCAACTTATATTCGGAATGGGAGAATTTATGTTTAAAAAACATCCTTACCGAACATCCGTAATCGGGACAATGGCAGATTTAGATGCTGCTAAACTTGATGAATTCAAAGATTTTTTCAAGAAATATTACGGTCCGAATAACGCCGTGCTAGTCGTGGCAGGAGATATCGATATTTCTGAGACCAAAAAATTGATTGAAGATTACTATGGTGATATTCCAAGGGGTTCAAAAGTAGAACCTGTTAATATCAAGGAAGATCCAATCAAAAAAGCGATGGTTGATACGACTTATGATGACAATATTCAAATTCCTTTGATTTCACTGGTATACAGAACGCCTGGAATGAAGGAGAAGGATTCTTATGTTCTGAATATGATTTCAACGATTCTTACTGAAGGAAAAAGTTCTCGTATGTACAAAAAAATGGTTGATGATGAGAAAGAAGCACTTCAGGTTCTTGCTTTTAACAATTCAATGGAAGACTACGGAATGTATGTAATTGGTGCGCTTCCAATGGGTGACACACCTTTAAATACCTTAGCCGAATCAATGGATGAAGAAATTAAAAAACTGCAAACAGAATTAATTTCAGAGAAAGAGTTTCAGAAGCTACAGAATATTTACATGAACCGATTCGTGAATTCCAATAGCACTGTTCAAGGAATCGCAAGCTCTTTGGCAACTTATCATATGTTGTACGGCGATGCGAACTTGATAAACAAAGAAATTGAAATTTATCAGAATATAACTCGGGAAGACATAAAACGAGTTGCTTCAGAATATTTGAATGATAATCAACGACTGAAACTTTATTATTTGCCAGCATCGGAAAAACCTGAAGGAGATGCAGAAAACCAATCTCAAAAACAGTAATCGCTATGAAAACCAAAATATTATCATTTTTTATAACATGTCTTGTTGCTTTCGGAGTTCAAGCTCAAATTGATCGATCCGTACAACCTGAACCTGGTCCAGCACCAAAAATAAATCTTGAAGAACCCGAAACTTTCGATCTTGATAATGGTATGAAAGTAATGGTAGTTGAAAACCATAAATTACCCGTGGTAACTGCCAGATTGGTTATTGACAACAAACCCCATTCAGAAGCAAAACCTGGAACCGCAGCGCTACTTAGCGCAATGCTGGGTACAGGAACTGAAAAGATCAGCAAGGATGACTATATCGAAGAAATCGATTTCATGGGAGCATCTGTAAGTTTCGGATCTGAAAGTGCTTATGCCAATTCATTATCAAAATTCTTTCCAAGGGTTTTTGAACTCATGGCAAAAGGAGCCTTAAATCCTAAATTTACCCAAGAGGAATTTGAAAGTCAAAAATCCCAACTGATTGAAGGTTTAAAATTCAGTGAAAAGGACGTTTCCTCGATCGCTTCTAGAATGAGTAACGTTCTGGCTTTTGGCAAAAATCATCCTTACGGGGAATTTGCGACTCCAGAAAGCGTGGAAAGCATTAGTCTTCAAGACGTTATTTCATACTACCAAACCTACTTTGCGCCCGAAAACGCATATTTGGTTGTAGTAGGAGACATTGATGACGATAAAGTTAAAGATCTGGTTGAAGATCATTTTGAAGATTGGAAAAAAGCAACGCCTCCAGTTGCTGACTTACCTGCTATAAATCCGGTAAAAAACACGCAAATTAATTTTGTGGATATGCCAAATGCAGATCAAAGCGAATTACGCGTGCAAAACACGATCGACATCAAAATGTCTGATGAAGACTATTTTCCTCTTTTGATTGCAAATCAGATTTTAGGAGGCAGCTTTGGAAGTTATTTGAACATGAACCTTAGAGAGAAACACGGATTTACTTATGGCGCCAGAACCAGCTTTGATACAGATAAATATGGAGCTTCCAATTTTGTTGCTTCTACCAGTGTTCGTAACGCCGTAACAGATAGTGCAATCGTTGAAACAATAAAAGAAATTAGAAGAATACGAAGTGAAAAAGTAACAGAAAAGGATCTGGAATTGGCGAAAAGCAAATTTACAGGCAACTTTGTTATGGCTTTGGAAAGACCTTCTACAATTGCCCAATATGCGCTCAATATAGAAACACAAAATTTGGATGATGATTTTTATGAAAACTATCTTCAAAAAATAGAAGGAGTTACTGCTGAAGAAGTAATGCGTGTCGCTAAAAAATATTTCAATGCAGATCAAATGCGAATTATAGTAGTAGGAAAAGGAGCCGAAGTAGTAGAAAATTTAGAGTCGCTTAAACTTCAAGGCAAGAGTGTTCCAGTTAATTATTTTGATAAACTGGGCAATTCAGTAAAAAAACCAGTCTTTAATAAACCTATTCCAGCCGGTGTAACAGTGCAATCTGTATATGATGCATACATTAAGGCCATTGGTGGAAAAGAGGCTGCCCAAAAGGTAAATTCTGTAATTATGACAGGAACTGCAAATTTTCAAGGAAGGAATTTCGATGTAGTGATGAAACAGACCAAAGATGGGAAATTTCTTAACGAATTGACCATGCAAGGAATGGTACTGAACAAGAGTGTTTTCAATGGTGAAACTGGGTATAATTCTGTACAAGGTCAAAAAATGGATTTTACAGCAGAGGAAATAGCCGAAGCAAAAAAAGAAGCAGGTATTTTCCCTGAGTTAAAACCGGATGTCGATTCCAAATTAACTGGTATTGAAACGGTTAATGGGGAAGAAGCATACGTAATCTCCTCATCTGATGGAAAAACAAAGAATTTTTATAGTGTTACAAGTGGTTTAAAACTTCAGACCCTTACGATCGTAGAACAAATGGGTCAAACCGTGAATTCAACAACGGGATATAGCAATTACAAAACTGTAAATGGGATTCAATATCCTCATACAAGGATACTATCGCCTCCTGGACTTGAAATAACCATCAATACCATTCAAGTAAATGAAGGAATCACAGATGCTGATTTCCAATAATAAACTTGGACTCTAATTGTAAAACCAGCCTCAAAAAGGCTGGTTTTTTTAATTTAAAATAATAGAAGACCAATTTATTGTTTCCATTTATTTACCAACATGACCCCAAAAATAACAACCAACCCAGCTAAAATTTGAATCAAAGTTATTTTTTCACCATCCAAAAAACCCCATCCCAACGCAATAAGCGGTACAATGTAAGTCACTGATGTGGCAAAAACAGGATCTGATATTTGTATCAGTTTATTGAAAAATATTAAGGCTGCACCGGTTCCTACCACCCCAAGAATACAAACGTACAACAACGACAATGGAACTTCAGGAGAGGCAAAAACCGATTCTGAAAAGAAATTCGATGATATCAATACAATAATAGCAGGTATAGCAATCACAGAGAAATTTCCAGTAGTAATCGCCAAAGCTGGAATAGATTGTAAATGTTTTTTAATTACGTTCGCATTCAATCCGTAGAAAAGAGATGCCAAAATAACCAGTAAACTATACCAATAATTTTGATCTGGATTCATAGAGGCTCCATTAAAAATCAAAACCGCGGTTCCAAAGAGCCCAACAATAATTCCCAAAAGTTTTCCTTTAATAAATTTAGCATTAAAAAGAAAAATCCCCAGCAACATTGAAAGTAAAGGTGTTGTTGAATTCAGAATAGAAACAATTGCACTATCTATTTCCGTTTCGGCAAAAGAAAAAAGATAGGCAGGAAAAAAGGTTCCAAAAACTCCGGAAAACGCGATCCATTTCCACTGGGATTTTTTAATCTTCTTCAGACTCTTAAAACCAATACACAGCAAAAATACAGCTGCAAATATTGTCCTCAAGGAACCAACTTGTAAAGCAGTTAAACCTACCAGTCCTTTTTTAATGAGGATGAATGAACTTCCCCACACCAATGAAAGGCAGGAAAGATATATCCATTTTAAATTATTGTTCGACATGGGGGAGAAATAACGTGCAAAATTCGGGAATTAAAAAAGGATAAAATCCGATTCTGAAATTTATTTTTCTGTTTCCCATTTTACGGTCTCCATAAGATGTCTCATATCATTTTTGATATAGGAAGCTGCCGGAAGAATAGAATCAAAATTTGGGACCGCGTTGAAATATACTGATCCGGTCAAAAAATGTTTTGTGCTATCTGTAAGATAAAACTGTGCTTGGGATGCAGCATCTCCTCTTACCTCATAAAACATCCCGTAGGTTTTGTTGTATTCATTTGTATAAATATCGCCTTCAATAATATCAGCTTTTACGGTATGCTGTAAGGGTAACTTTTGGGCATCCCTTAAAAGTGAATCCAAATTATTTTCAACGGGTTGATAGGTTAAAAAAATAGTTCCTTCCAAAAGATTGTATTGCAGATTATGCCAGCAATACTTTTGAACTGTAGCTGGCTCCAAGGTGGCGATTTTATTTTTTTCAAATGAAAAAGGACAATCAAGCCGATTCACTCTGGAATATTCAGGTTCAGGGTAATCAAGTGCCAAGAAACCATGTGGCTTTGGTATTTTATCTTCGGTACAGGAATAAAATGCGATGATTAAAAGAAAGCTGAATATTTTTTTCATTTTAAATTTTGGGTCAATTTTTATCGTTGATACCGACTTTTGGTTTTTCAAAAATCAGAATGGCAAATCATCTTCTTCCTCTCCAATATTACTGTCATTTTTAGGTTGTGCTTTAGGCGTAGATTGAGAGTTCGAAGAATTATAATCGCCTGCAGTGTTTTCTCCTTTAGGGGAAAGAAAGGTAAAATCGGTACAGTGAATTTCTGTTGAATAACGTTCTATTTGTTTATCATCTATCCACTTTCTGGTTTTAATAGAACCTTCTATATAAACCTTGTCACCTTTTTTCAAGTATTTCTCACAAATCTCGGCAGCTTTGTTTCTAACCACAACATTGTGCCATTCCGTATTGCTTACTTTTTCGCCTGTTGTTTTGTTCGTATAAACTTCGTTGGTAGCCAAGGGAAAACGCCCTATACTCCCTCCTCCTTCAAAATAATGCATTTTTACATCATCACCTGTATGCCCGATGAGCATAACTTTATTCAATGTTCCTGAAGCCATAATTTTATTTTTTTATCGATCTAATTTAAAAAAAAGCCTTCGAAGGAAGCCTCTTTTTCATTTTTTATTTTTGTTCTTATCATCACTTGATCCCGTTGAAAAACATCGATGAAATTCTGTATAAGTACTGGAACCGGATAGTTTTTTAAATCCGAAAAATTTACGCCTTCCTTAATTGCATCACATTCCACAATCCAGAATCGGCAAAAAAGATGCTGATGTGTTAATTTATGCTGAATTGGATTTTCATTGAACAAGATCATTTTGTTTCCATTCGTCAACTCCTGAACCTCTTTTAAACCTTCAAATTCCGCGTTGTCAATCGATTGAATCGTTTCAACAAGGGGAAATTCATACAAATTTTGCCAAATTCCTTTTCCTTTCCGTTTTCTTATTATGGTTTTCCCTTCTGCGGAAATGGGCACCAAATAATTAAGGTAACGGTTCTTGATTTTTAAATTTTTGATCTTCACTGGCAAATTTTTGATCTCGTCTTTCCGAAAAGCATAGCATTTATCAGAAAAGGGGCAAGTTTCACATAGCGGATTTTGCGGTTTACAATGTTTCGAGCCAAATTCCATCAAACCTTGATTGTATAAGTCCGGATTTTCAGAATCCAAAAATTGCTGCGCCAAACCTTTAAACTCTTTAATTCCCGCAGAGGAATTGGTTGGAGTATAAACCCCGAAATATCTTGAAAGAAATCTAAAAACGTTTCCATCAACAACCGCAACGGGTTCTTTGTAACAACTTGAAGCAATAGCGCTGGCGGTATAATCTCCTATGCCCTTTAATTTGATTAAATCTTTGTGATTGCCGGGGAATTTTCCGCTTAAATTTTCACTGACATATTTTGCAGTTGCATGTAAATTTCTTGCCCTGGAATAGTAGCCCAAACCCTGCCACATTTTCAAAATTTCTTCTTCGGAAGCATTTGCAAGATCCTCAACTACCGGAAATCGTTCCAAAAATTTCAAATAATATGCAAATCCCTGTTCTACACGGGTTTGCTGCAGTATAATTTCACTCAGCCAGACACGGTACGGTTCGGTTGTATTGCGCCAAGGGAGATCCCTCTTGTTTTCTAAGTACCAGTCAATCAGTTTTTTACTAAAATCCATTGCATTTAAATCCTACTTTGCAATGATAATTCTTTATTCCGTTATTATTTAATGATTTAGACATGAAATAATGTAGAATTAATTACTATATTTGCCCCCTTGAAAACCGATAACCCCATTATTATTTTAAATTTTTAAAAAATGACGAAAGCAGATATCGTAGCAAAAATTTCAGAGAAACTTGGAATTGAAAAGAATGATGTTCAAGCTACTGTAGAGACCTTTATGGAAGAGGTGAAAAACTCTTTAGAGAGTGGAGACAATGTATATCTAAGAGGATTTGGAAGCTTCATAATTAAAACGAGGGCAGAAAAAACAGGAAGGAATATTTCCAAAAATACGACCATCAAAATTCCTGCACACAATATTCCTGCTTTTAAACCAGCAAAGATTTTTGTTGAGGGCGTTAAGACCAACGTAGACGTAAAGTAAAATCAAAAAAATAATTTATTAATTAAAATTTTCACACTATGCCAAGTGGTAAAAAAAGAAAAAGACATAAGGTAGCTACGCACAAGCGTAAAAAAAGAGCACGGGCAAATCGCCACAAGAAAAAAAAGTAGTTTCTAACTGCTTTTTTTGTTTTGAAAAGTTCATTGAAATCGGAATTGCAGCTTAAATGTAGTTCCTTCAGGATTAAAAACCCTGTGAAAAATTATTGTTTAATCCATTTGTCCCGAAATTAACGGGGCGGATAAAAATCATATTAAGAGTGGACAAAGAGTTAATTATAAGAACCGGTTCCTCTGCTGTTGATTTTGCCTTATTAAAAGATGGAAAACTAATTGAATTAAATAAAGAAGAGGAAGATAGTAATTTTGCTGTGGGAGATATTTTCATAGCTAAAATCAGAAAATCAGTTCCTGGTTTAAATGCGGCATTTGTTAATGTTGGATATACCAAGGATGCATTTTTGCACTATCACGATTTGGGTCCCCAAGTCGCTTCTTTATTTAAATTCATAAAACGTGTAAGCACAGGTAAATTAAAGGATTTCTCACTCAAAGATTTTCCTTTAGAAAAAGAAATTGATAAGGACGGAAGCATTGCTGATGTTCTTAAACCAAATCAATCGTTGCTGGTACAAATTGTAAAAGAGCCAATTTCTACAAAAGGACCAAGGATAAGTTCAGAACTTTCCTTGCCAGGTAGATATATTGTTTTAGTTCCGTTTTCTGACCGTATTTCTGTTTCTCAAAAAATAGAAAGCAAAGAAGAAAAGGAACGGCTAAAAAGACTTGTAAAAAGTATTAAGCCCAAAGGTTTTGGAATAATTGTACGCACAGTAGCGGAAGGCAAAAAAGTAGCAGAACTGGACAAAGATCTGGAAAATTTACTAGGTCGTTGGACAGCAATGTGTAAAAAACTAATCAGAGCACCTCATCCTTCAAAAGTTTTAGGTGAATTAAGCAGAGCGTCATCTATTGTTCGCGATGTTTTTAACGACTCCTTTACTTCTATAGTCGTTGATGATGAAACTTTATACACACAAATCAAGGATTACATTGGAGAAATTTCCCCTAATAGGGAATCAATAGTAAAACTTCATGATGGCACGACTCCAATTTTTGAGAAGCATGGCATCGAGAGACAAATTAAAACAACCTTCGGAAAAACGGTATCAATGAGCAAAGGTGCTTATTTGATTATAGAGCACACTGAAGCTATGCATGTTATAGATGTGAACAGTGGCAATAGGTCAAATAAAGCAAAATCTCAGGAAGAAACCGCCCTTGAAGTAAATTTAATTAGTGCAACAGAGATTGCGCGACAACTCCGGTTGCGAGACATGGGAGGAATTATTGTCGTAGATTTTATAGATATGAATAAAGCCGAAAATCGGAAAAAACTTTATGATCATCTAAGAGAAGAAATGAGCGATGACAGGGCAAAACATAAAATTTTGCCTCCAAGTAAATTTGGACTCGTTCAAATCACGCGACAAAGGGTAAGACCCGAAATGAATATTGAGACTCGGGAAGAAAACCCCAATGGTACTGGAGATATTGAAGCTCCAATTATTGTAATTGACAAGATTACATCCGACCTGGAAAAATTGATTAAAAAAGACTATAAAAAGATAATGTTGAGTACACATCCTTTTATAGCGGCCTTTTTAACAAGAGGTTTTCCATCACCCCGCACAAAATGGTTTTTTGACCATAAACGCTGGGTAAAAATTTTACCAAGAGACGCTTACACGTACATGGAGTATCACTTTCTCGATAAAGACGGAAATGAGATACAATAACAAAAACGCCTTTCTCTACAGAAAGGCGTTTTTTTTGTTTGAAAAAATCGTTTTAATTAAAATAACTTTTTATCTCTTTCAGGTTTTTGATCTTCTCTACATCTGAAACACCCAAGGGTTTTGTCACGTAATCTATCACTTTATCGCTCCTAAAAGCTTTCTGCTTGTCATCCCTATAAGTTGATGATGAAACCAAGACCACGTAAATATCTGTATCCAGCGATTTCTCCTTAAATTTCTCTAAAAACTCCCAGCCGTTCATGACGGGCATATTAATATCTAACAAGACCAGAAAAGAATTTACCTCTTCTTTTTTGGAACGAATATATTCAAAAGCTTGTTTCCCATTAGAACAGGTAACCAGTTTATAGGGAACCTGACTCCGCAAAAGCTGATTCCGGTGCAACATGCACACTATATTATCATCATCTACAATTAAGATTTCCATATCACTTTTTCTCGTCGGCACCTACTTCAATTTTTTCAATTCTAGAAACAATCCCAGTTATAATCCCATCTATTTCATTTGCCGCTTTTTTCACATTTTCTACCAACTCATTTTTTGGCATCACTTCAAAATCATTGATTTCAAACAAATCCAAAAGACCCTGTAATCTTGCTAACGGAGCTCTTACCACATGTGATTGTTCCCATGCAATCTCCTTGAAGGTTTCTCTCTGACCCTTAACTTCTTGTAGCAATCTTCTCGATTCGGTTACATCCAAAACCGCACCAACCATGCGTTTTACATTTCCCAAATTATCTCGAATCATTGAAGCGCGATCAATTACATAAGCTCTATCACCATTTCCTTTAAAAATTCTGTATTCCTCCTTCCACTTAAAAACTTCAGGGTTGGCCATTGCAATATCCAAAGATTTTTTCACTCTTTTCTGATCCTTGGGATGAATTCTGGAATACCAAAAATCAGAAGCCTTGTTTGTTTCCTCCGAAAATTTATAAACCTCCTCAAAAGCTTGGTTTCTAACAATCTCATTGGTTTCAAGATTCCAGTCCCATATCATTTCATTGGTCGCCTTCATTGCCAATTGGAAACGCTGATTGGCGAGTTTCAATGCTTCTTCTTTAGCGGTAAGTTCAGAAATATCACTACTTGCACCAATTAACCTGATTGCCTTTCCCTGCTTGTTTCGAATAATAAAGCCCCTGTCCCGTACTCTTGCATAACTGCCGTCAACGCGTTTGAACCTATATTCTGTACTGATAAAAAATTCTTCCTCATCGCCCAGTATATCATCTAATTTTTTTCTTAAATGAGGCAAATCATCGGGGTGGATATTTGACGGCCAAAATTTCCGTTGGTCAACTTCTTCTGCGGTATATCCAAATAAATCGATTAAACTTCTATAATATCTAATGACTTCATCGGTTTCCAGATCCCAATCATAAATAATATCCTGTGTCGCTTTTGCTGCCAACCGATATCTTTCATTGATAAGCTCAATCTCTTTGGCCTGTTCATAGATAGTTGTAATATCCCGGGAATTCACTACAATCCCTTGTACTGCAGGATCTGAAAGCAGATTTGTTGCCGTGGTTTCCATCCATCTCCAGTTTCCGGACTGATCCTTGAACCGAAATGCAGCGGTTTTTACCCTTTTTTGGGTTTCCAGTAGTCCGAATTCCTCCTGAAGCCTTTGAACATCGTCGGGATGAATAAAATCAAAAGCTAGTTTGCCAATCATGTCTTGCGGATCTAATCCCAAAATATTTTTACTGGTGTCACTTACAAAAAGGTACTTTCCCGAAGTATCTAAAATACCGATTAAATCTGAACCTTCCTGTACCAAAGCTTTAAACTTCTCTTCATTGCGTTTTAATGCTTCTTCCTTTTGCCTCAGTGCAGTTTCAGCAGTGCGTTTTTCAACTGCATTGGTAAAATTATGTGCAAGTCCTTTTAGGAAATTTATTTCATCATTACTCCAATTCCTTTCCGTAGTACAATCGTCAAAACCAATAAACCCATATAAATCGTTTTGAATAAACACCGGCAGAAGCAACATCGACTTGATTTGCTGATCTAAAAAAATATCCCTTAGTTCGCATTCCGGCAAGTCATTCAGCTTCGCGGTAAAAGGCAAATTCTTGGTCAGTGGCCCCATGATTTCCTGTAATTTATTTGCAGAAAGTCCATGCATTTCGGGATTATCTATTTCAGGTTTGGCATTTTCGCTTGTCCATTCCACTTTCATACTGATCAAAGTTTCCTTTGAGCCCTCGTCTTTAACTGCTTCAAAATAATACATCCGGTCTGCCTTTACGGTCTGACCGACAATAGAAAATGCTTTTTCAAGCGTTTCCACACTTAATCCTTGTTCCAATAAAAGCCCCATGAACATGGAATTCACATTCAGAAAATGATTTTTCTCACTTAATACCTTTTCAGAATTCCTGAGGTTGGTGATGTCTTTGGCCCTTCCGTAGGTTCCAACTATTTCATTATTTATTTTAATGGGCATCAACGAAATGAGCAAAACCTTTTCATTGCCCTTAGCCGAAAGAAAATTGGCTTCAAATGTATTTGCGACCCCATTTATTCCTTCTTGAAAATGATTCCATATTTTTTCTTTATCCTTGGTTTCGCAAAATGGAAGAAAATTCATTTTCAGTAATTCTTGCAGGGAAACTTCGGCTATCTCTGCAATTCCTTCATTAGCACTTGTAAAATCGCCTTTTAGATCAAGGGAATATAGACCGTCGGGATTTTTAGTAATAAAGTGTTCGTACTGCTGATCCTTTTCGTTTTCATTTCTATCGGAATCCGAGAGAACAGCTTCCTTTAAAACATGTAAAATAAAAACTGCATCGGTATTTTCATCTTTAATGGGAATATTTTCTATATCCCACATCAGATTTTTATGATCGGAAATTTTAATATGTGTAAAATTGAGTGTAACCGGCCCAATAACGTCTTTCTTGGACGTTGAAAGAACCTTATGAAATGAGTTTTGCAACAAGGGAACAATAAAATCTTTCGGATAGACCTCAACCAGCGACTTTCCAATGATTTCATCATGATTGAAACATAATATTGAGGAAATTTTCCTATTTGCTTGAACTACATTAAAATTTTCTCCCTCCTTTTTAAATACCAAGCAGGGAAAAGGCAATGCTGTAAAAATGTCTAAAAGGTAGTTTTTTTCCATTTAAAAAATTTGCCTTAAACCACTCAAGGTATTAAAAATTTGATTTTCAAAAACATCAGCCTTTAATTTAATTTATTTATTGTTGTGTTTCACGATAAAAATGAAATCTTTAACTTCTTCATATATTAACCCCAAATTGTTTGCATTTTCGTCATCTCTCCTATATTTGTGCGATGGATTTCTCTCAAAACAAATCGTATTCTGTTCAAGAAGCCAAAAATAAATTGATGCAATATTGCGCTTACCAAGATCGATGTCATCAGGAAGTGGAGGAAAAATTGAAAGAAATGCGGATGATTCCCGAAGCTTGCGAACAAATTATCATTTATCTTATTCATGAGAATTTTTTAAATGAAGAACGCTTTGCCCAAAGTTTTGCCCGTGGAAAATTCCGAATCAAGAAATGGGGTAGAACACGAATTATCAGAGAACTCAAGCAACGGCAAATCTCAAAATACAATATCAATACTGCACTTAAGGAAATTGACGATATTGAATACGCCAAAACATTTCTTGAAGTTGCAGACAAAAAATTATCTTCCATAAAGGAATCAAATATTTTAAAACGAAAAAGAAAACTTCGTGATCATCTTTTGAGCAAAGGTTACGAATCTACCTTGATTTACGATTACCTTTCGCAACTTTCATGAAATTCAAGCTTTCTGTTTTCCTTGAACTTTTAAATTTCGTTCGATCTCATGTCCCGGTCTTGACCATTTTGGTTTCTCTCCCAAAGCGCTAAAAGCAGAATTCACGGCTTCTACGGTCTCGGGTTTTGCTTTTTTTACAAATGCTTTCTGCGGATTTAATCCCAATGTCCTGAACATTTCCATGTCCTCATTCACATCGGGGTTTGGAGTGGTAAGCAATTTGTCTCCGGCAAAGATCGAATTGGCACCGGCGAAAAAGCACATAGCTTGTCCTTCCCTGCTCATTTGCGTTCTTCCTGCGGAAAGTCGCACTTGTGTTTGCGGCATAACAATTCTCGTTGTCGCAACCATTCGAACCATATCCCAAATTGGAATTTGCTCTTGATCTGCCAACGGAGTTCCTTCCACGGGAACAAGTGCATTAATGGGCACCGATTCCGGCTGCGGATTTAAAGTCGCGAGCGCAACCAACATCCCGGCTCTATCTTTTATACTTTCTCCCATACCAATAATCCCACCGCTACAAACGGTGACATTTGTTTTTCTAACATTTTCTATCGTTTTCAACCGATCTTCAAAACCTCTTGTGGAAATAACTTCTTTATAATATTCTTCAGACGAATCCAAATTGTGGTTGTAGGCGTACAAACCTGCTTCCGCCAAACGCTGCGCCTGATTTTCTGTAATCATTCCCAAAGTGCAGCAAACTTCCATGTCCAGTTTATTGATGGTCCGCACCATTTCCAGAACATCATCAAATTCACGTCCGTCTTTCACGTTTCTCCACGCTGCGCCCATGCAAACTCGGGAAGAACCAGCTTCCTTTGCACGTAAAGCTTGCGCTTTTACCTGCTGCACGCTCATTAAATCGTTTCCTTCAATATTTGTGTGGTACCGCGCGGCCTGCGGACAATAACCACAATCTTCCGGACATCCTCCGGTTTTAATTGACAGGAGCGTCGAAACTTGAACCGTGTTTGGGTCGTGAAATTCCCGATGAACTGAGGCTGCTTTGTAAAGCAAGTCCATTAAAGGCATATTGTAAATTTCTAAAATCTCTTCTTTCGTCCAAGTGTGTTTAACCGACATTGTTTTTTTTTTGATTTTCAAAAATAAAGAAATTCTAAGGCAATCAACTTTTCAAACTGATCTTTTCATCGGATTTAATGGCGACTCAACAAAATACTGACTGCATTCCCACCAAATCCGACTGCATTAATGAGAATATTTTGAATTTTATCAATTCGTTTTTCAGTTTGAAAAAATGGCGTGGGAACGAACTGTTGATGCTGAAGCATGAAAACACCCAATTCCAAACTCAACATCCCAGAAGCTCCAAAAGTGTGACCCAGTTTCCACTTATTACTCGTAATCAATGGATGTTTTTCACCGAAGACGGTTTTTATGGCATTCCATTCTGCCAAATCACCTTTTATGGTTCCGGGCGCATGCATTACAATAACATCAACTTCATCTTTGGGCAATTCACCCATCGCATCTCTCATGGTTTTCTGAAAACATTCAGCATTTGCCGAAATTGACGCACCGTGATCTATTTTTTCTGTCGCGTAACCAACTCCCCTAATAACCGAAATTGCCTTTGAGGAAATCCCTGGTTCCAAACAAGCCATTGCCGCGCCTTCACCCACAACCATCGTATTTTTTTCTTTCTGAAAATTCAGGGCTTCGCAAAAGGGTTCTTCTTTTGCAGCCGAATAAATCTTCATTGCCTTGATTTGCGCGATTGTAAAAGGAGTTAGAGCAGCTTCACTACCGCCGACCAAAAATTTTTCTGCCATTCCGGATTGTATCCAAGAAATTCCGTTTAAAAGCGCATGAAGTGCCGTAGAACACGTCACGCTATGGGAAATTTCCGGTCCCAATGTCTGCAAATCCTGTGCGACCCAAGAAGAAATATTCCCCAATGTGGTTGTCGGCGAAGCCAAAGTGCTTAATTTTTTATTTTGTAAAAAATCGGAGTGATATCTTTCAAATAACTCAGTTGCACCACGGGAACTTCCAATATTGATTCCAAAATTCTCCTTTCCTTTCCAACCCGCTTTTTTTATTGCCTCCCTACTTGTCAGGATCGCCAATAAAACAGATTTGTCCAAATTTTTGTACTTCGGATTTTTTGATTTTAAATTTTCCAGCTTTTTTTCTGCGGAATTGGTTACTGCGCTCACAGGAACATTGAATTTTCCAATTTTTTTTAATTCAAGAAAGCTCTTCGGATTCAAATAATTCTGCCAAATTTCTTCGGAAGAAGTTCCCAAAGCGGAAACGGAAGACAAAGCGGTAATAGAAACAGGTTTTATCAACAGATAAGTTTTCAGCAAAATTAAAATTTCCTGAAGCTTTTTATCAATAAATACAGTTTACTTTTTCCGACTGTCGAAATAACAGCTCAAAATTGATTTCATTGCTTTCGTCCCGGAAGTAATCTTTTTCATTTCGGCTTTGGTTTCAGCTGAAAATAATTTTAAAAGTGGTTGGTTCACATAGTCGAAATTTTTCATCGCATCTGCAACTTGGGCATCCCAAATTTCATGAAATTCAAGAAGATCATCAGGATGTACAATTTTTCGTTCTGTTCCCTCATCTTCCGCTTCAAACGGTTCGGAAATATTCAGATAACCATAATCATCTGTCAATTGCTCTCCGGGCTGAATATCCCTCACCGCAATCTCAAAATCATATGCCGTGCTCATGCAATTTGATTTGAAACTGTGGTTCACAAATTTGGCATCGTCCCAGCAAAGAATATGGTTTCCCAAGTTGTTGCGAAAACTGTATTTATCGAGCATTTCCTGAATAAGCGGTTGCATTCTGGAAATTTGTTCGGGCGTATATTCGGTATCCAACTCGTCCTGTACCCAAGTAATGGTTCCTTTCGGAATAAATTTAGTGGCCACCACGCCATATTGGACGGTTTTATTGATGAATTTTACTTCGGTATCCGGATGAATCATAGCAAAAATTAAAAAACGAAAATAGCGAAAGCAATTGTTAATTTTTTATATAATATTCACATCAAATCCTAAAATTTCCTTTTTTAATTCAACTAGATTTCATCTAGCAAATCTTCAATGACGGTATAAACTTTTTGAAGTTGCTCCTGCGTGATTACAAATGGTGCTAGGATATAAATGGTGTTTCCGAGCGGACGCAAGTAAATCCCACGAGCCATAAAGAAATCGTACATTTTCTTTCTCAGATTTCCGTAGCGTTCATTTTCTCCAGTTTCCAGTTTCACATCAAAAGCACAAATCACCCCCAGTTGCCGCTGATTTTCGACTTTTGGATGATTTTTTATTTTTTGAAAAAATGCTTTATGTGATGCCGTGACATTTTTTATTTGCTGCTGAATTTCCTCGGAATTCAAAAGTTCGATTCCAGCTAAAGCTGCCGCACAAGCAAGCGGATTTGCAGTATATGTGTGTCCGTGGAAAAGTCCTTTGGAAATATCGTCATCATAGAAAGCATTATAAATTTGCTGCGTACAAGAAGTCACAGCCATCGGAAGCAAACCTGCTGTTAAAGCTTTTGACATACAAATAATATCCGGTTTTATTTCAAGATAATCAGAAGCGAAATTTTTGCCTGTTTTTCCAAATCCGGTCATTACCTCATCTGCCACGCAAATCACTTCACTAGCTTTGCACCGCTTCAAGATTTCATTCAAACCAGTAGCATCGTGCATTTTCATTGCTGCAGCTCCTTGAACAAGAGGCTCATAGATAAAACCAGCAATATTTTTTTGCTTCAGAAAAACATCCAATTTCTCAAGGACTTCGGCATTATTTTTCCCGTTTGGAACAGGAATGCGCTCCACTTTTATAAAATGATCTTGAAAAGCACCGTTGTAAACCGATAATCCCGAAACCGACATCGCGCCAAAAGTATCTCCGTGAAACCCTTCTTCAAAAGCCAGCATCACTTTTCTGTCATTCCCTTTGTTGAAATGATATTGAAGTGCCATTTTTATACCGATTTCCGTCGCGGTTGAACCATTATCGCTAAAAAATAATTTCTGTTGTCCGAGCGGCAGGATTTTTATCAATTCTTCCGAAAGTTTTATGGCTGGTTCGTGCGTGAATCCGCTGAAAACAATTTGATCCAATTGCTGCATTTGCGCGTGGACTTTTTCAATAATAAAATCATTGCAATGTCCATACATAGCAGTGTACCAAGAAGAAATTCCGTCTATATATGATTTTCCGTTTTCGTCAAAAAGCAATGCAGCTTTCGCTCTTTTTATGGCCAACATTTCACCCGCGGTTTTATGCTGTGTAAGTGGGTGCCAAAGATGTTCTTGATCTCGTTGTGATAAAGTCATTAAATTAATTTTTCGCGGAAATTTTCAGCGTATTCTTGAATTACATTTTTGTCGAAATAAGGTTCCTCTTCAATCCGACCGATAATAGGAACTTTGCTCATTTTTTCGATGATGCTTTCCGTGGCATTATTTTTTTCTCCATTGAAAATGATTCCGAAGCAATGAATTCCCCGATTTTTCAACATCTCAATTGTCAATAAAGTATGATTGATGCTGCCCAAATAATGCCGTGAAACCACGATTACTTTGTAGTCCGGTTTTATTAAATCCAGAATTGTTTCTTTATCGTTTAACGGAACCAATAGTCCGCCGGCACCTTCAATAACCAGGTTTTGATTCTTGGTTTTAGGCAATTTTATTGCTGAAGCTTTTATGTTGATTCCATCTATTTCCGCTGCAAAATGCGGACTTGCGGGCGTATTTAATTCGAAGGCATTTTTATGAAAAACGGAAACATTGTTCGAGATCAGATTTTTCACTTTTTTGGTATCGGAAAATTCTAGATCTCCAGCTTGTATGGGTTTCCAATAATCTGCTTGCAGCGCTTCGGTGATAATTGCGGACGCGATTGTTTTGCCAACATCGGTACCTATTCCGGTAATGAAAAAAGTATTCATTTATAAGTTGAATTTAGCTTTGCAATCTTCACAGTGATATTGATATTTCTGGTAGAACGGAAGTACCCCCAACAAAAATGAAAAGAGAAAAGAGGCCAGTGCTTTTACACTTTTGATGTTTGTGAACAAATCGACATTTGTACTGTTGCATTTTTGGCAATGAATGGGTTCGCCTTTATCATCCAACGAAAATTCAGTGATGGAATCCAGAATTTCCTTTGCTCTTTCTTCATCATCCGCATAAATCTTGAGTTTTACTCCGCCAATAGCATTGCTCACCAACGGATCTGTGTCTATTGTATGATTGTCGGTCATAAAAACCGTAACACCTTCAGATTCCAATTTCCCTTTAATGATTTGCGCTTCAGAAGAGTATTGAAAAACCGCAATTGTTTTGAAAATTTCACTCATAAAGCAAAATTAGCCAATAGTTTCACAAGCTTTTCTATTTCTGCTTCGGAATTGTAACTGTGCAAACAGAATCTTAATCGTTCTTCCCCTTTTGGAACCGTGGGCGACAAAATGGCTTTTACGGCGAATCCTTCCTGCTGAAGCTTTTGTGCCGCATTTCCCACTTTTTCATTTCCAGAAAAAACACAGGATTGTATCGCAGAATTGCTTTCTATAAATCGCTGCTGAAGCTGATGCGCTTTAATTTGAGATTTGAAAAATTCGATTTTTTTCTGAAGTGCCAAGATTTCGTTTTTCCCTTTTTCAGAAATTAAAAATTCGGCCGAAGCTATCATTGTTGCTACGGAATGTGGCGGCAATCCGGTTGTGTAGATAAAACTTCGGGTGAAATTTATTAGAAACTTTTTTAATTCCGAAGAACCAAGAATTACTGCGCCGTGACAACCCAATGATTTTCCAAAAGTTACAATCCGAGCAAAAGTATGAGTTTCCAATCCAAATTCTTGAACCATTCCCAATCCATTTTTTCCCAAAACCCCTGTCGCGTGCGCCTCGTCAACAATTAATCGGTAATTTTTTTGATTGCAAAAATTTGCCAATTCTCTCAAATTCGGTTCGTCGCCATCCATTGAAAAAATCGATTCCGTTACAATGTAAATCTCTGCATCGATTGAATTTCCGACTACTTTTTCAATTTTCTGTTTTAGATCGTCAAGATTGTTATGTCTGAATTTAAAAGCTTTTGCATTGCTCAGGGAAATTCCGTCACGGATGGAAGCGTGAATCAATTCGTCATAAAATACAAAATCAGCGCGCTGGGGAACGCAGGAGAAAAAGCCCAGATTCGCATCATAACCCGAATTGAAAATCAGTGCATTTTCAGCATTAAAAACATTGGAGAAAAATGCTTCCGCTTCGGTGTATAGTTCATAATTTCCTGAAATCAACCGACTTCCTGTTGCCCCATTTAAAAGGGATTTTTTCGATTGCAAAAAATCATTCGCAGCCGTAAATATTTCTTCAGAAGAAGCAAATCCGAGGTAATCATTGGAGGAAAAATCAATTAAATTCCTTTTTACTTCCAAATTACGCAGTGATCCCTCAACGGCTCGTTTGTTTAATTTTGAAATCAGGTTTTTAGGAAAATATGACATCAACAATATTTAATCAATCTTCAAATTCCTGGTTATTCTTATCCGATTCGCTATTTAAACGGTGCGTAATTTTATTGTAACGCCCTTTCAAATCATCCATAACCGATTTATCCCAGAGTTCAATCCCGATAAAATAAGAAGCTCTTCCAATTAAATGCGCGCTCACTGGAGCTGTGAGGAACAAAAACAAAATGATCGCCAAAACTTTGGTCGTAATGGAAATTTCGTCGAAATAAATTGCTGTGGCAACCATAAGCAATCCGATTCCCAAAGTTGCTGCTTTTGTGGTCACTGAAATCCGCAGATATGTATCTGGCATCCGTACAAAACCAATTGCCGCAAATAAGACAAACAATGCGCCCAACGTGGCCACAATTCCCACAATAGTATCTATAATCATTTCTTTTTTCTTTTCTTTAAATAATACGAAAATGCGACGGTACTCAAAAAAGCAATCAGCGCCAAGATCATTGCGACATCCAATAAAACCGGTTCGTTTGCAAAAAGTGAGTAAATACAAATAATGCCACTTCCTATAGTAATGAGTAAATCAAGCGCAATAATACGATCGGCAATAGTGGGGCCCATAAGAAACCTGAAGCCCACCAATACTATTGAAACGCCCAAAATGGGTAAAATGATGAATTCTATATATTCGTTTATCGTCATCTTAAAATTTCCAAAAGTCTTTTTTCAAAACCATTTTTAATATCTGCTATAAATACTTCTTTATCCTGGACATACATTGTATGAATAAACAATGATTTTTTGTCGGTGGAAACATCCAAACTCAAAGTTCCTGGAGTTAATGATATTAAATTTGCCAATAAGGTTATTTCCATGTCTGATTCTGCACTTAACGGATATTCCACAATTCCCGGAACCATTTGAAATCTTGGGGTAATCACTTCAATCGCAACTTGAATATTTGCTTTTACAAGTTCGTAAAGGAAGAAGAAAAAGAAGCTAATTACTTTCGGTAAAACCCGAAAATATTTGGCTCCAGATCTTCCCCTTGTAATGATCCATAGAATGAAAAAACACAGCACAAACCCGAAAACAAAGTTTCCAAGGCTCAAATCGCCTGTTAATGCAACCCAAACCAAGGTAAGAAGAATATTTCCCAGAAACCTGTTTTTCATAGTTCTAAAATTTCGGTTTTATTGAGTACGGCATCAATATAAGGTTGTGGGTTCATAAGTTCGTCTGCAATTCGTTCTGAAAGTACTTGAATGTTTTCCGCAGCAAAACCAATGTACAATGAAATTATGGTTATAAATATGATGGGCGCCAACATCTGGATTCTCCGATGGTATTTCATATCATGATTGAACAAATAGCTACTGGAACTCGTTTTGAGCTCACTTTTCTTCCAAAAAACTTCCGACCATAATTTCCAAATGATAAAAAGAGTCAAGAAACTGGCAAGAAGAATCGCACCCACAATCCAATAATTTTCGATTTTGAAAGCTTCGGTTAAAAGTGAAAGTTTAGGCCAAAAACCTGAAAATGGCGGTAATCCGACCAAGGAACAAAACGAAGCGATGATAAGTAAACTGATTTTCGGGAAATCTTCATACAATCCGCCCAACGCCCTGATACTGTTGGAACCTTTCAGCCTATAAATCAGTCCGCTAATCATAAACAGATTTGTTTTCACCATAATGTCGTGAATAAGGTAAAAAATCGCTCCTGCAATTGCAACTTCGGTGAACATGCCCAAACCTGCAATCATAAATCCGATATGACAAATAATTAAATATGAAAAAACTTTTCTGATGTTATTCTGCACCAAAGCACCAATGGCGCCACTAAAAAGTGTGAGTACCGCGACCACGATGAAAATATCCCGAAGGAAAACCTCATCGGGAAAAATCAAGGTGAAAACGCGGATTAAAGCATAAACGCCGACTTTTGTGAGCAATCCGCCGAAGATTGCAGAAACTGCTGGCGGTGGTGTATGATAAGAGGCCGGTAGCCAGAAATACAGCGGAAATACAGCAGATTTGATTCCGAAGCCGACAAAAAATAATATTGCCGTGACTTCAACCAGAGTACGATTTTCTATTTGAGCGACTTTTAGTGCCAAATCGGCCATGTTCAAGCTTCCGGACAATCCGTACAAAACCGCGATGGCTGTTAAAAAAATCATTGACGCGAGAATATTCAGCGTAAAATATTTTACGGCACCTTCAAGTTGCGCTTTTTCGCCACCAATTGTAATCAATACAAATGAACTGATGATAATAATTTCGAACCAAACGTACAGATTGAAAAGATCACCGGTTAAAAAAGCACCATTCAGTCCCAATAACAAAAAATGAAAGATTGGGAAATACCCAAATTTAAGTCGCAGTGGCATGACCGTCGCGGACGAAAAACTTGCAACCGCCAAACCTGCGAATGATGTAAGCAATACCAGTGTTGCGGCGAAAATATCTGCAACAAAAACAATGCTGAAAGGTGCAGGCCAGCTTCCCGCTTCAACGATTTGTGTCCCGTCATTCCAGATGCTAATAAAAAGAACTACGGCGACGACAACACCAACGATACTTCCCAGGATACTAATAATTCGTTGTAGTTTTACATTATTCCACGCAAACATGAGGATGATGCCAAGAAGCAACTGCAACAGAATTGGATATGTTGTTAATTGTGCCATCATGATTCTTCGTCTGTTGCGTTCATTTCGTTTAAATCGTCTGTTTTTACTTCTTTATATGCACGTTTTATAAGCACAATAGCGAAAGATTGTATACCAAAACTAATTACGATGGCCGTTAAAATAAGGGCTTGCGGAACCGGATCGGCATAAGCGGCGATCAATATATTTGCACCTTCATCGATAACCGGGGGTTTTCCTTGCGTGATTCTTCCAAGTAAAAAAATGAGCAGGTTTGCACCATTTCCCAAAAGAATAATTCCGATAATCAATTTCACCAAGCTTCTTCTCAGGATCATGTAAATGCCCGCAGCGTACAAAATTCCTATTAATATGGCCAATAATATTTCCATTTAAGCCGATTCTGAAATTGTAAATAATATGGTGAGCGTTACACCTATAACAACAAAATAAACACCGATATCAAAAAATAAAGCAGTTCCCATGCTTCCAAGAACGGGAATCTTACCTGGATACCAAATTCCGGTCATGAAAGCTGAACCTTCAAAAAGAATTGGAAAAACTCCGCTGAAAAAAGAAATTGCCAAACCGAAAGGAATCAGGAAACCTGGATGTATTTTTAAAAGCAGTTTGGTTTCTTTCAAATCATTGGCAAAAGCGTGTAAAACAAATGCAACAGCTGCAATTAATCCGCCCACAAATCCGCCGCCTGGCAAATAATGTCCGCGTAACAAAATAAATACCGAAAACACCAACAAAATGGGCAGCAAATAATTGGAAGCCGTTCTTAAGATGATTGTTTTCATTTTTCGAATTTTTTAAATTTAGAAAATTTCCTTCTTTCCAAGGTTTTTATGCGGAGTTTCAGCAAACCAAAAACACCGATGGCGGCTACGGAGAGTACCGAAATTTCTATCATCGTATCCGCACCACGGAAATCGACCAAAATCACGTTTACCACATTTTTCCCGTGCGCCAATAAATAAGAATTTGCGGCATAATATTCGGCTATTTCCTTATTTACAGGTTCGTTCAAGACTTCCAAAGCCAATAAGGAAATTAAAATTCCCAAAGACAATGAAAGCACGCCGTCCATAATCCTTACTTTGGTATTGGAAAGCACCAAATATTTCGGCAACCTGTACAATACGAGCACAAATAGGATAACGGTAAGCGTATCTATTGCGAATTGTGTCATTGCCAAATCGGGCGCTCCGTAATAAACGAAAAACAGACAAATTGCGTAACCAATCAATCCCATTGAAGCGACCGCTGTTAATCTTGATTTTGAAAAAACGGTGAATAAAATTCCGATCAACATAACCATGCTCAAGGTGATTTGATAAATATCGACCCTAGCCAACGATGCGTAATCCATTCTGTAATTTAGATTGGTCAACAAGGAATAGCCGGCGATGCAAACCAAAAAGAAAACGATTGTGAAAATATAATTCCGAAGGTATCCATTTTGGAAAACGCTCGTCCAGAACATTGAAAAACCATGGATTGAATTTCCGAAGTTCAAAAAAATACTTCTGGGAGAAAGCGTTTCATATTTCTCAATAAAATTCAACGATTTTCCTGAAGGGGAAACAAAAGCATAAATAATGAGTCCGCCACCAATTGTGATCGCACTTAGCAGTAAAATCAAATTAAATCCGTGCCAGAGTTTCAGATGAATATCGGCGGAAAAACCCAAAGCCGAAAGCATTGGTTTTGCAAAAACATTTTCTATAATTCCTGGGAAAAGTCCGAAGAGTAAACAAAGAATTGCCAATAACAGTGGTGGTGCCCAAAGTAGAAAACCCGGTTTTTTTACATTCTGAAAATTTTCTGGAAGTTTTCCTGTAAATGGTTTGACACCGACCACAAAACTGGCGTACAATAAAAGCATGTTCGTTAGGACAGCCACTGCCGTGATCAGGATTGGCGAAAGGCTTTGTAAACTACTTTCATAAATCAAATCTTTGCCCAAAAACCCAAAAGTCGGCGGAATTCCAGAACCTGAAATTGCGGCAATAATTCCCGCAATCGCAATAGGCATCATTACTTTTCGCAATCCAGAAAGTTTTTCCAAATTTCGCGTTCCTGTTTGATGATCGACTACACCGGTAACCAAGAATAAAGTCGCTTTATAAAGTGCGTGGATAAGAATAAAAACCGCTGCCGCCAAAATGGATTCGCGAGTTCCAATACCTATCAAAAAAACCAACATTCCAAGTGCGGTAATCGTGGAATACGCCAAAACCGATTTCATATCCACACGGAACAAAGCGTGAATTGCCGCATATAACATTGTAAATCCGCCGACGCAAATAAGTGTGATATTCCAGAAATTGGTGGTTCCAAGAACGGGTGTTAATCGCAACAACAAATAAATTCCCGCCTTTACCATCGTTGCCGAATGCAGGTAAGTCGAAACCGGCGTAGGGGCTTTCATAGCTCCCGGCAACCAAAAATGAAAAGGAAACTGTGCCGATTTGGTAAATGCCGCACCAAAAATGAACAATACAATTAAAATGTAATATTCGCTTCCTATAATTGATTGGTGCTGGGTCAGCATTTCATAAATACTGTATGTTCCAGAAACATCTCCTAATATAAGTCCGCCGATTAACAAAAGTAATCCGCCGGCTCCAGTAATTGCAATTGAAATTACGGCCGATTTCCGAGATGCAGGATCTTGGTTATTGAAACCAATTAAGAAAAATGAACTGATACTCGTTAATTCCCAAAAAATGAAAAGTGTAATGATGTTATCAGATAAAACGACTCCAAGCATTGATGCCATAAAGAAACCGAGATAACCGTAAAACCTGTCGAGATAACGATGCCCTTTTAAATAGGAAGAAGTATAAAGGAAAACCAAAGCGCCAATTCCCGTAATCATCAAACAGAAAATTAACGAAAGCCCGTCGAGCGTAAAATTAAGATTGATACCCAAGGAAGGGACCCATTCATAATTTTGGCGAATGATTTTTCCGGCGGAAAGTTGCGGAATAAATTTCAGAAAATAGAAAAAAAGCGAAAGCGGAACCAAAGCTGAAAGCACAGCAAGTTTTCCTTTTAAAAACCTACCGATAAAAACAAGAAGAAGGGAAAAAATAAAACCCAACAAGACCGCAATCAGCATACATTATATCAGTTTAGGTGAGTTTTACAAATATAATATTTCTGAATGAAGATTATGTTCATCAATCAGCTAAAAGCCAGCAACCGTGAAAATTTAATATTTCCATAACTTTTAAAAAATCTGAAAAACGTCACCGATAGAAATTTTTGAATTTTATTATTGTTTTTCGATAATAAAAAATATATTTGTTATTGATAAACGATAAAACAATAAATTAATGAAACCACCAATACTTTTGAAAACCATTTTGGATATTGCATTTTA
>DASSWB010000021.1:0-83601 GCA_035705495.1 Salinimicrobium sp.
AGACGACGGAAAACGTCTGATTGATGATTATATTTTAAGAGAAGAAATTTGGGCGTGTACAACCTGTAATGCTTGTACCGAAGTTTGCCCCGTTAATATCGACCCACTTTCTATTATTGTTGATATACGTCGATTTTTGGTGATGGAGGAAAGTGCTGCTCCTATAGAATTGAATACCATGATGACGAATGTAGAAAATAACGGTGCACCTTGGCCTTATAATCAAATGGACCGATTAAACTGGGCAGATGAAAAGTAACTTTGCATTTTTTTGCATTTTTATTTCCTTTTTTTATTTTCAAAAAATGCATTCGCAGGGTTATCAAGAAGACTCCTTGCAAATAAAGATTTATACTACATTGGTCATCACAGAGGAATTGGAAGATAGTATTTTCGTGCGAAAAGTGTTTTGTGAATTTTGTAATGAAGATCAATATTTTTTGATTGGAGAAGAAGCCAAACGAAGAACCGATTTATTAAAAGATAGTCCAGAATATTATAGGAAACCTGGCGAACATAAAATGGCTCTTTATATAAGAATGAGTAAGGAAGATTTTAAAAATCTTAAATTGAAAAAATAGCTGCATTTAATTCAGATAAAATGGAAGAAGCAATAAAAGTCCGTACAATGGCAGAATATATGGTAGAAGGTAAATCGCCTGAGGTCTTGTTTTGGGTAGGCTGTGCGGGAAGTTTTGATGATAGGGCAAAAAGAATAACAAAAGCTTTTGTAAGGATACTTAATAAATGTAATGTAGATTTTGCCGTTTTGGGATCGGAAGAAAGCTGTACGGGCGAACCTGCCAAACGTGCGGGAAATGAAATGTTGTTCCAAATGCAAGCAATGAGCAATATTGAAGTGCTGAACGCGTACGAAATCAAGAAAATTGTTACTGCTTGTCCGCATTGCTTCAACACGATAAAAAACGAATATCCTGTTTTAGGCGGAAATTATCAGATCATGCACCATACACAATTCCTGAAATCCTTGCTTGACGAAGGAAGGCTGCGTGTTGAAGGTGGAAAATTTAAAGGAAAACGCATTACTTTCCACGATCCTTGTTATTTGGGAAGAGGAAATGACGAATATGAAGCTCCACGCGATTTATTGCGAAAGCTGGAAGTTGAATTGGTGGAAATGCGTCGATGCAAAAGCAATGCTATGTGTTGTGGCGCAGGGGGTGCACAATTTTTCAAAGAACCAGAACCAGGCAATCAGGACATTAACGTAGCGCGTACCGAGCAAGCCATGGAAGTAAAACCAGATTTTATTGCTACCGGCTGTCCGTTTTGTAATACCATGCTCACCGATGGAACCAAAGCCAAACATCAGGAAGAGAATATAGGTGTAATGGACGTTGCTGAAATGATTGCAAACGCAGAGGATCTATAGGTTTTTTGGAATTGAAAATTTGTTTTGATTAATTATCATGTGTAAATCATCTTATGTTGTTTTCAATACAAATCAAAAAAGCCTCCGATTTTTCCAATAGTTATAATGTCCCGGTTTATTCTGTTTTTTTACTGAAAGGAAACGGTCAATTCTCGGTCGATTTTGTGAAATATGAAGTAAAAGACAATACAATTATATTTCTTTCACCCTATCAAAATTTTAGTTGGCTTGGAAGTAATACCCAAATGAAACTACTACAGTTTCACGGGGATTTTTATTGTATTGAATATCACAAAAAGGAAGTTGCTTGCAATGGTTTGTTGTTCAATAATATTTACTTGCAACCCAACATTTCAATAACCGAAAGTAAGTTTAAGCAACTTGAGGCTTTAATTGATCAAATGGAATTGGAAAATTTGTCCGGAAAACCATTTTCCGATTCTGTTTTAAAATCATACTTACAACTTTTCTTGGCCATATCAAGTCGGGAGAAAGCATCCCAAATAAGCTATGAACAGATTCAGCAGCCTTTTGAACCACAAATCCTGGAATTTCAACATTTATTGGAGCATCACTTCTCAAGGGAAAGAAGTCCTTCTTTTTATGCTGAAAAATTAGCATTATCATCTTCCGCATTTAATAAAAAGGTGAAATTTCAGTTTGGAAAAACACCAAGCAAACTTATACAGGAACGCGTAATTTTAGAATCTAAAAAGTTATTGCACCTCACTCAAAAATCAGTCAAAGAAATTGCCACAGAACTTCATTTCGATGACGAATTTTATTTTAGTCGGTATTTTAAAAAGGAAGTCGGATTATCGCCAACTCATTTCAGGGAGAAAGTTGGGATTTCAATAGTTGCAAAATAATCCATTACTTATCGCTTTTTGTCCATTCTCTTATTTTACAGGTCAGTATAGTTTTGTAGTTCAAAATTTGAACTATGAAAAAATTACTTGATATTTTAGCCAATGGACAATTTCATTATATCAATTTTATGCGGATTTCCATATTCATCGTTATGGCATGGATTGGTGGTTTAAAGGCTTTTCAGTATGAAGCGGATGGTATCGTCGCTTTTGTGACCAATAGTCCTTTGATGAGTTTTTTCTATAAAAATTCAGATCAAACCGGGATCAATGAAAAAGGGGAGACCGTAGCAGCTTACAAGTTGCACAAAAACCCCGAAGGTAAAATGGTAAGCGAGAATATCAAATGGCACAAATCCAACGGCACGTATATTTTCTCCTATGCTCTGGGTAGTGTAATTCTCGGTATTGGCATTCTGACGTTGTTGGGGATTTGGTTGCCAAAAATAGGCTTGTTGGGCGGATTGTTGACATTTGGAATGTCACTTGTCACACTGTCCTTTTTAATCACGACTCCAGAAGTTTATGTTCCAAATTTGGGAGGTGATTTACCAACTCCCAATTATGGATTTCCTTATCTTTCTGGTGCCGGAAGATTGGTTTTGAAAGATATTATCATGATGGCCGGCGGATTAATTATTGCTTCTGATTCAGCAAGAAGAATATTGAAGCATTAATCCGTCAGTCATCAAATTTTTTAAATTCAGAAATAGGACCGATTTGGATTCCTAAAAAACCGTTTTCAATCCAATGCTCATATTCCTTCCCATATTTGGAATTCCTTCGGATTTTAATCTGGAAAGATGCGAAATATAAGTAGTGTCGAATAAATTGTTCACACTGAATTTCAAACTGAATTTTTGTTTTTTCAAATTGAAAAATCCGCCGAAACCTAAATCGACCAAAGTATAACCATCAGTATTGGTTTCAAAATCGCTGGTTTTATCTTGTTTTAAAGTGGTTTTCACATCTAAAAAAGTATAGAAATCTTTTAGAAATTCCACCTTTTTAAATTGAAGATTCAAACTGTTCAGCAAGCTGTGGGCCGGCATTAAAGGCAAATAATTTTCATTTTCTTGTTTGCCGACAATCATTTCAAAACTGCTCCTCAAATGTAACCAATCAAGCGGATGCGGATGTAAATGTATGCCGACTTCACCACCATAAAGTTGGGCGTCATCCTGAACATATTGAAAAACGGGATTTTCATCAATCATTTCCCCGTTCGGATTCAAATAAATGAAATTCTTGATCCGGTTTTGGAAGGCATTGGCGAAAACCTCAAAATGATCGTCACTATATTCCAGCGATAAATCAATTTGCAAGGCTTGTTCTTTGTCAAGATTGCTATTTCCAATTTCATAGCGGTTCGCCCCGTGATGATTTCCTCTTGAAGTCAACTCTGCCAAATTTGGTGATCTAAATCCAGTGGAAATATTCAACCGTGAGCTCAAATGTTGGGTGATATCGTATTTCGCACCAAACGATGCATTAAAACTGCTGAAATCCTTATCAATGGCGGAAACAATCTCATCGACTTCAATTTGGTGCATTTCACTTTTCAGGTTTCTGTTGTCAAACCTAATTCCCGCTTGCAGATCAATTTTTTCAAGATGAAAATGCGAAGTAGCGAATATTCCAAAATCGGTCATATTTGCATTTGGAATCAAAATTTCTTCTGCCAAATTTTTATTTTCCTGAGACATTCCCTGCAAACCGACAATAGTTTCAAAATTGCCCATTTTTGGCAAATTGTATTTCAAATCGTAGGTGACGGTTTGCAAATGCATTTCCAGCGCTGGTTCTTCTCCGTGGGCTTCGTGTTCCTCGGGTTCTTCAGACTCTTCGTGCTCGTGATGTGATTCAAACTCTTTTCTATTGTTAAAAGTGTAACCAATTTTTAGATCCAAACTGGAATTGGACAAATAAATTCGGTTATCCAAGCTTAAAATGTGATTGTTGGTTTCTTGGTAAGGCTCCAACAATTCTTTTGAAGTCGATTGTTCTCCAATTTCTTCCGGAATTCCAGTTTCCGCACGATTGAAATTATATCGTAAATCAGATTTCAATTTTTCATTCTGAAAAGAAATACCGGTTTTCAAATCCATTTCATTGAATCGGGAATTGCTCACGCGTTCTCCGTCTCCCGTTTGATAATCGCTGTGTGTGGCATAATTTCCACGTATTAAAAAACTCAGATTTTCTCCAGATGTTTTATAGCCTACATTTGCTTCTGTACCCAATGTATTGGAATAATAATTCAGTCCGACGTCAATTTGCGTGCTATCGTTCGGGGCATATTTTTCTGGATTGATATACAAAACACCTCCCAAGGCATCGCTTCCGTAGAGCAGCGAGGAAGGACCTTTTATGACTTCAATACTTTCAATTCCTGAATTGCTCACGCCTAAGCTGTGTTCACCGCCAAACTGCTGATTTTCCAACCTAACGCCTTGTGTGTAAACCAAAACACGGTTGCCGCTCAACCCACGAATTACCGGTTTTCCGATTCCTGCTCCTGTGGAAACATTTGCCACGCCAGGAATATTGGAAATACCTTCCGCCAAATTCGAATTACCGTGTTTGCTGAGTTCCTCGAAACTGCGACGCTCAATTTTCATCACATTCTCACTTTGCAACCTGTGAAACGGTGTGGAAATAATTACTGCTTCCATTTCTATGGCAGAAGCGTCCAAATGAACTTCAAATTCCTCTATTGGCAATTCTACTTTTATTGAGAAAGTTTTATAGCCCAAGGCTGAAATGACTACGAAATGTGTTCCTTTCGAGATATTTTTTAAACTGAAAAATCCGTCAAAATCCGTAACGCTTCCTTTTTCCAATTCTGGTAAATAAACGGTCGCGCCAAAAATGGGCTCATTGGTTTTTGAATCCAAAACTTGACCGTTGAAATTCTCTTGTGCGTATAATGAATAATTGACTGCAAAAAGCAGTATGAACAAAAATCTGTACATAAATATTTTTTTAAGTGATAGTTGATTTAATAAAACTGACGAAGCTTATTAAATCGTTGGCGGACCTCGCAACGCGAATGCCAGCTTCTGGTAATCACTTAAAAACTGATAAGTTTCAGGGTAAAACGCATCAGGTGATGCTACAAAATCACTTCGGAATTCAATAAAATCCGTAGTAAAAATAGGTGAGGGCTTGAATTTGAAAAGTTCGCATTCAAAATTTTTCTGATGAATGTGAACCGTATGCTTGCTACAAACTTTGTGTTCGTGTTGTGCAAAAATATGCGCAAAACTCACTGCCGAAGGGAACAGCAATAAAACAGCAAGTATGAGAAGCGCAATTTTTTTCAAATCTATTTTTTAATTGAAAAATCTGGAAAAACCCATTCGGGAAAGCATTTTCTTTTCAAAGTTCCAGAAAAATTGGAACTGACCAAAGAGCCAGCCGAAAATGATCAATAGCACTTGATAAATCGGGAAAATGAGCAAAATTCTTGCTGGCCAATAAATCCAGGCAGAAATATCGTTGTCAATCCCCAACATTTCAACAAAAGGCCCTGCCAATTTTGCCGAACTTGAACCCGTAAGCCCAAAAACAATAAAGATAACCACAAGTTGCCAATTTGAAGTAATTCCCCAGCGTTCCTTTAATTTATTCATGCTGCAAAAATACGAATCTTTATAATTTTTGATTGTATTGTTCCTGAAAATATAAAAGATAATTGTAGAGCAAATAATTTACCTCAAAACCGTAATCTACATTAAATTCGTAGTTAATTGGTTGTGGATAAAGATTTCCATAACCACTGAGATTTCTGGCCCTTCTGTTGTATTCTTGGATCCAGAACCTATTTTTATTTTCTAAAAAGCCCAAATCATAAAAGTCACGAGGTTTCGCTCTGGAATTCAGCCAAAAATCAAAACCAGGTTCCAAAATCAAGACTTCATATTCCAAACTATCGTTTGCAATCCTTATCGTATCAGTCTGCATTCCATCATTTTCCGAAGCGGTATTTATTTCTTTTGAAGAGTTACAACTATAAATAGATAGACTGATTATTAGGATGTAAATTAAATATTTCATGACTTAAAAATTTCTTTCAAATTACAAAATTTTGTGTTGTACATGCGTTGGGAAAATGATAATATTTTCTAAGAGATAAAGAGTTAGTGAGTTCATTTATTTTTCTATTTTTGTCTTGTATTTCGGTTTGACGATAAGTTTTTTCAAAAAACGTTGTCAATTAAAAGGGAATCAGGTTTAAAACCTGAGCTGTTCCCGCAACTGTAAGCTTAGTCCGCCACGGCGGATGCTTGTTGTAACTACTTAAAACCACTGTCCGTCATTAGCGGATGGGAAGGTAAACAACAAGACGCAAGCCAGGAGACCTGCCGCAATCATAACCTTAAATTTGAAGGCTTTCGGGAAAAAGGTCTGCTGATGATGAAAAAATTATTCTTTTTACTCTTTTTTGCCTTTTTCTTGAAAGCAACGGGACAGAACGATTCCATTACCTATTTGGATGAAGTTGTTCTCAGTGATATAAAATTGCACGAAAATTCGGACGGATTCAAGGTTTTGAAAATTTCCGATTCCACAATTTCCAGAAATGGAAAATCCTTGACCGATTTATTGAGGTTCAACTCAAATATTTACTTTAAGGAAAATGGAAATGGAATGGTTTCCTCAGTCGCTTTTAGAGGAACTGGAGCGGCACAAACTGCGGTTATCTGGAACGGAATCAATATTAATTCGTCAATAAACGGCCAAACCGATTTTAATACGATTTACACTGCCGGGTACGACAATATTCTTGTGAGAAGTGGTGGCGGAAGTGTTTTGTATGGAAGCGGCGCCATAGGAGGAAGTGTGCATTTGAACAATAGTTTCAGATTTACGAAGCATTTTGACAAGGAATTCAAAACTGCTTATGGCAGTTACAATAGTTTGGAAAATCATCTCGGATTTTCTTACGGAACCACAGAATTGAACTTAAAGGTTGATGCAGGTTTCGTGAAATCGGATAACGATTATCCTTATTTGGGAACTTCCCGGAAGAACGTAAATGGGGAATATGAAAATCTGAATTTGAACGTGAACTTCGGAATTTTTCTGAATTCGAAAAATGTGCTGAAATTTTATCACAATACTTTTTTGGGCGACAGGAATTTTTCCGGCGGATTGTTTTTCGAAGGAAACGACAAGTACATAGCAGAAAATAGTCGTTCGTTATTGGAATGGCAGCAGAAAGGAGAAAACTATCGTTCTACGTTTCGGTTTGCGCAGGTTTTTGAATACTATCAATTTTTTCTGGATAAAAATTCTTCTGATTTTTCATTTGGAAAAACAAATGAATGGATAGGTCAGTATAATTTTCGCTATTCATTTTCCTCAGCTATTAAAATCGATGCACAGTTGGAATATTCCAGTACCAACGGAACGGGTTCAAATGTGGATTCCGTTGAAAGAAATGTGCTTTCAGGAGTTTTACTCTATTCGCACACATTGGGGGAGAAATTTAAATACGGTCTACAATTAAGAAAGGAATTTGCAAATGATTATGAGAGCCCGTTGTTATTCGCCTTTGACACCAATTTTTCAGTTTCGGAAAATTACAATTTGAAGTTCAATTTGTCCCGAAATTTCAGGATGCCCAGTTTCAATGATCTGTATTGGGAAACAGGCGGGAATAACGATTTAAAACCAGAAACTTCTTGGCAAGCAGAAATTGGTCAGGAGTACAAATTCAATTCATTTCTATTGTCTTTAAATGGTTTTTTGATTAAAAGTACAGATTTAATTAAATGGATTCCGAACGGAAATATGTGGTTTCCCGAAAATGTTTCCGAAGTAAACGTCTACGGATTTGAAACTGGGATAAATTATGAAAGTAAAGTTGCCGGCGGTAATTTTTTAGCTTCAGGAAATTATTCATATACCATTTCGAAGAACGGAATAACAGACCGTTTTTTAATGTATGTTCCTAAAAATAAATTCACAGGCTCATTGGCTTATTCCTATCAAAACATCAGTGTTTTTTATCAATCTCTTTTTACGGATCAAGTTTTTACCACAACAGATGAAAGTGCTGTATTGGAAGGATATTCTATTTCAAATATTGGTGTTTCCTTCAAGTTTTTAAAACAGAAAAAAATCAATTTTGAGGTGCTTTTTAAACTGAATAACATTTACAACCAAAAATATCAAGTCACAGCGGGAAGGCCAATGCCACCTCGTAATTTTGAAACCCAACTAACCTTAAATTTTTAAAAAATGAAATTTTATTCAATTGCCAGTTTATTGTTTTCAGTCATTTTAATGTCTTGCAGTGATGACGCTAATCCATCTTCAGAACCTAGTGGTGCTTACGATGGAGGACTTCTTATTCTTAACGAAGGTTCCTTTGGAAATTCAAATGCTTCGGTTTCTTTTGTTTCTCCGGATTTTTCTGAAATCGAAAATAATATTTTTCAAAACACAAATCAGCGGATTTTAGGCGATGTGGCACAAAGTATTGGGTTTTACGAACATGAAGCGTTTATTGTTTTGAATAGTTCGAATAAAATTGAAGTGGTTGACAGATACAGTTTTGAAAGCATCACAACCATTACCGAAGGTTTTATGAGTCCGCGATATTTTATGGTTGCAAATTCCAAAGCTTATGTTTCTGATTGGGGAAATCCCACAAATCCTTCAGATGATTTTATTGCCATTGTGAATCTTGAAACTTATACGGTGGAAAATACGATTCCGGTTTCCGAAGGACCTGAAAGAATGTTGAACAAAAATGGGAAACTATACGTGGCTCATTTGGGTGGTTATAATTCCAACAACGTTGTTTCGGTGATTGAAGGAACTACGGTCACTGAAATTGAAGTAAATGATAATCCCGATGAGATATTTTTTGACGATTCTGGTGATTTATGGGTTTTGTGCCAAGGGAAAATTGATTGGTCAGGAAACGGAGGAGATACCCCTGGGGCCATTGTAAAAATCAGCACAAATAATGATGAAGTTGAAAAAATATTGGAATTTGAACCATTGAATCATCCGGATTTAATGACCTATGACAACGAAACAATTTATTTTGGCGCAGGAGGGCAAATTTTTGAAATGGCTATGGACGCAAATACATTACCCACCGAACCCGTTCTGCAGGGCAATTTCTACGGAATGAAAGCGAATGATGGTTTATTATATACAACCGATGCCACAGATTTTGCCAGTCAGGGAATTTTGAGAATTTTTGATTTGGAAACTTTCAATGATTTATTCGCTTTTGATACGGGAGTTGCTCCCACAAAAGTTTACTTTAATTAAAAGCCGACATTTATTCAAATGAATCAACCGGTTCTACATACATTTTCTGGTAGAAAGGTTGGTTCATTTTTGTTTCTCCAATAATTTCCATCGGAAGGACAAAATTATCCAGATCGTTCAAATTGCCCAGTATATGATTGATGGCGGCTGCAAACAAAGGTTCTTGCGGATTTCCAAGTTCCCCAAGATTTGAAAAATCTTCAGGCAGCAGAATGTTAGGATCTAGACCATTGATATAATCTGTATTTCCAACCGAATTTATCGTTTTGAGAACCAGTGGTTGCATTGCATAGGTATGTCCAGGATTTGCACCAACTCTTCCATAATCTGGGGAATCGTACAAAGTTATGGAAGCTTGAAATTTCCCCGTTGTAGCGGTCCCGATTTGAACGACATCGATATAAGGATTTAAACCGTTTATGATCAATTCGCTCGCCGAAGCGGTGGAAATTGTGGTCAAGATATAAACTCGGGACAAATTGAGACTATTGATTTGTGCTCCCGTACTTATTTGATTGTCAAAATAATTAATCAATCGGCCTGGATTTTCTTGAATCCAAAAATCCTGCATTTCATTGTTCCATTGTTCAGTGGCAAATACTTCACCTTCAAATTGTCCGGTGATCATCGATGCTAAATCCTTCGCTGTTTCCACGGAACCACCTCCATTATATCTCAAATCAAGAACCAGATTAGTAATTCCTTCCGCTTGAAAATCGGCAAAAACCGCATTTAACTCAGAATTGTAAGTTGATGTAAATCCATTGTACATTAAATAACCGATTTTTTCATTTTCAATCTCGACAATTTCCGTGGTAAAAACAGGATTTTCAGAATATTGAATTTTATTTAAAGTAATGGTTTGTCCGGTGGAATTTATCTCGGTTCCATTTAAAGTAGCCAATCCGATCGCATATTCTTCCGCAGAAATCAATTCAGAATAATTTGAATCGGTTAGTTGAACGCCGTTAATTTGGTTGAAAATCATTCCTCTCTGCACTCCTTGTGATTCCGCGGAAGAATTGGGCAGCACATAGCGTACATAACCAAAAATCATACTTGAGTTTTCCGAATATCTTACCAAACCGAATTCCATTCCGTTATGTTTGCTAATACCGTCTAAAGCTTGTTCAAGTGCAACATAATTTGAAACCAAAAAACTGAATCGATCTTGTGGCGACAGCAAATCAGAGAACAAATTGCTTGGCGAGGAATAATTATTGAGGAATCCATTCAATTCCTGTTGCGTATCAAACCTGTCGTTCGCCAAATTGGGAACATCAGATTTGTATAAATAAAAATGATTCAGTCCCTTCCAAATAAAATCTTTTACTTCCAGACTGGAAGCATCACCAACAACGTCATCCATATCCTCAAAACAAGAAACAAGAAGTATGGAGAAAACGAGAATAATTGAAATTTGTATTTTTTTCATTTTATAAATTTATAATTTATGGGAGACAATAAACATTTGATTAAAAATATTTTGTAACAAATATAATTCGCGAACGTCGTAGTTTTAGAGAACCAAAAAATCTCCAACCAACCATTAAATAATGAAGCATAAAACGTTTATTGAACTTGTAGGACCAGCAAAGGACAAAATGTACCGGCTGGCCTTAAGGTTGCTGGTTTCCAAAGAAGCAGCAGAAGATGCAGTTCAGGAAGTTCTGATGAAATTATGGAGTAGGAACGAAAAGATGTCGACATATAAAAATGTAGAAGCTTTTGCGATGACAATGACAAAAAATTATTGTTTTGATCAATTGAAACTGAAACAGAACAACAATTTGAAAATCGTTCATAATAATTATGAAGATCATAAATCTTCACCACATCAAATTTTAGAAGTTGATGATGAACTAAATTTTGTAAAAGAAATTGTGGAGAATTTACCTGAGCAGCAAAAAGTAATTTTTCAATTACGTGATGTAGAACAATATGATTTTGAAGAGATTGCAAAAATGCTCGAAATGAATCAAACTGCAATCAGAGTGGCTTTATCAAGGGCCAGAAAAACGATTAGAGAAGAAATTGTAAAAAAACACAAGTATGGAATTGGATAAAATAAAAATGCTGTTGGACAAATATTTTGATGCTGAAACTACGCTCGAAGAGGAGCAAGTACTTCAGGATTACTTTAGTTCAAATGAAGTTGCGATAGAACTTCAAGAATATATTCCTCTTTTTAACTTCAGAAAAATAGAAAGAGACATTGAATTTAATCATTCCCTACCAAAAAGGGGAAATCAAGGTTTGTATAAATGGTTTGCGGTTGCCGCAAGTATTGCAATTATTGGAGGCTTATTCTTATTTAATGATATTAAAAATGAACCCGAACTGGGAACTTATGAAGATCCCCAAGTTGCATTACAAAAAACCAAGGATGTGTTGAATATGGTGTCATTTTATATGAATCAAGGACAGGAAAATTTAGAATATGTATCAGAATTTGGAGAAGTAACAAATAAAATAATCAAAACCCCTTAATTTTTAAACAATGAAAAAATCAATTTTAATTTTAGCAGTAAGTTTGATGATGCCTTTTATAGGTGCGGCACAAGACTTAACAAAGTACGAGAACATGAAAGATGTTACCTCAATGGTAATGACAAGCAAAATGTTCAAATTATTGTCCAATATAGATTTCAGCAGTGAGGACAAAGAAGTTCAGGCCTATTCGGATTTAATAGAAGATCTGGAAAATATAATGGTTTTTGTTTCTGAAAAACCTGAAATAAGGAAGCAAATGGCGGCAGATGTTCAACAATACTTGAAAAACAGTAAATTAGATGAGTTGATGCGTGTTACCGATGATGGTAAAACGGTGAAATTTTATTCCAAGCCGGGCAGAAACAGTGAATATGTAAGCGAACTTTTTATGTTCTTGGAAAGTACCGATAAGGAGGAACCTGCCACGGTTATTCTTAGAATCACAGGTGACATCAATTTAAAAGACGTGTCAAAACTTACACAGGATCTAAAAGTTCCGGGAGCTGAGGAATTAAAAAACATAGAAACCAAAAAATGAAAATAAAAGTGATAATAGTAGTCGCATTAACCACATTGATGGTGTCGTGCGACGATAAAACTTCCCTTCAGGAATTTTATGTAGAAAAACAGGAAACCAAAAACTACAAAGCTTTGGACCTTTCCACAAGTTTGATCCTGAACGAAAAAATCGAGTTGGATTCTTCACAGGAAGCGACGCTGAAAACGATTAAAAAAGTCAATATTCTTGCTTATCCAATTTCAGAAGAAAACAAAACCAAGTACGAGACAGAAAAAGCTGAATTGACAAAAGTTTTTGAAGACGAAGAATATAGCAAATTAATGAGCTATAGGATGGGCTCACAACAAGTAGAAATCTTTTTTCTTGGAGAAGAAGAAGCGATTGACGAATTAATTGTTGTTGGTTATGATGATGAAAAAGGTTTTGGTATTGCCCGAGTTTTGGGTGATGATATGAACCCAGATGATGTTCTGAAATTGATTAAATCTTTTGATGACGGCGACATCAATACCGGTTCATTTAAAGAAGTTTCAGAACTATTTAAAAGCTGATAATAATTTCAGTAAAATCTTATATCCCCGTATAATTATGCGGGGATATTTTTTTTAATTCATTTTTTACATTTTCCGAAACATCCAAAGTTTCAATAAAAGACGAAATACTTTCGCTTGTTATCGCCGTATTGGTTCGCGTTAAACCTTTTAAAGCTTCATAAGGATTTGGAAAGCCTTCTCTTCTAAGTATCGTTTGGATCGCTTCAGCTACCACCGCCCAAGTACTCTCTAAATCGGCCGAGAGTTTGTCAGGATTTAAAAGTAATTTGTCCAGGCCTTTCAAAGTTGAAGCGACGGCAATTACAATGTGCCCAAAAGGAACTCCAATGTTTCTTAAAACCGTACTGTCGGTTAAATCCCGTTGCAAACGACTCACGGGCAATTTTGCCGCAAGATGCTCCAATATTGCATTTGCCATTCCCAAATTTCCCTCACTGTTCTCAAAATCAATTGGATTGACCTTATGCGGCATGGCCGATGATCCTATTTCACCTTCTTTGATTTTTTGTTTAAAATAATCCATTGAAATATAGGTCCAAATATCTCGATCCAGATCAAGGATAATGTTATTGACACGTTTCATCGCGTCAAACTGCGCGGCCATAAAATCGTAATGCTCGATTTGTGTCGTCGGAAATGAATGATGTAGTCCTAACGTATTTTCAACAAAATGACTTCCAAACTGTTTCCAATCGGTTTGTGGGTAAGCAACATGATGCGCATTAAAATTACCGGTGGCACCGCCAAATTTGGCGGCATTTGGAATCCGGTACAATTCAGCCAATTGATGTTGTAATCTTACAACGAAAACTTCAATTTCCTTTCCGAGTCGGGTAGGAGAAGCAGGTTGCCCATGCGTTCTTGCCAACATGGGAATTTCTTTCCAGTCATTGGCAAGATTTTCCAGTTTTTCAATGAGTTCAGTCAGCAGTGGTTTATAAACTTCTTCAATGGCATCTTTGATACTTAACGGAACCGCAGTGTTGTTGATATCTTGAGAAGTCAGTCCGAAATGGATAAATTCTTTGTAATTTGATAGTCCCAGCGTATCAAATTTTTCCTTCAAAAAATATTCGACCGCTTTTACGTCGTGGTTGGTTACTTTTTCAATATTTTTTATATCGACGGCATTTTCCCTTGTAAATGAAGTGTACAAGTTTCGCAATTGTGGAAAAATTCCTTTGTCTATATTTTTAAGTTGGGGAAGGGGAAGTTCGCAAAGAGCGATAAAATATTCTACTTCAACCTTCACCCTATATTTTATGAGTGCCTCTTCACTAAAGTATGCGGAAAGATTTTGGGTTTTGGAAAAATATCTGCCATCAATAGGTGAAATTGCGGAAAGAGAACTCATTTTTGGTATGGTTTAGTTTAATATTTGCAAAGATACTCCTTCCGTTATAAGATTAAAATATTAAATTGATTTCTTCCGATAAAGCCGAACTAGGTTTTTTCAATTATAAAAAATCAGAAATTAATCGATTTGCCACCTCCCGGATTCCTGTCGAAGCTTTTTCCTCAAAAACATATAAATTCTGTCGAGAGACAACAGCTGGCTTGGGATCAACAAAAAATACAGGGATTTCCTCGGCAACAAAATCAATTAATCCAGCTGCCGGATAAACCTGCATTGAAGTTCCTACAATAAGTAGAATATCCGCCATTGAAGTTAATTCAATTGCCTTATCCAACATTGGGACATTTTCCCCAAACCAAACGATGTGTGGACGTAATTGATTGCCTTCAGGATCATTGTCGCCTATTTTTAGATCCTTTTCCCATTCAATAATATAATCTTCATTTTTATCGCTCCTTGCCTTTAACAGTTCTCCGTGTAAATGAACCACTTTTTTACTTCCTGCACGTTCGTGAAGATCATCAACATTTTGGGTAATGACATTTACTTCAAAGAATTGCTCGAGTTTGGCCAATTCAATGTGAGCGGAATTAGGTTTTACCTCAAAAAGCTGTTTTCTTCTTTTATTGTAAAAATCCAAGACAATTTCTTTGTTATTGATCCAACCCTGAGGCGAAGCGACTTCCATAATATCATGTCCTTCCCATAATCCGCCTGAATCCCTAAAGGTTTTAATGCCACTTTCTTCACTGATTCCGGCCCCGGAAAGTACAACCAGCTTTTTCATATCTTTGTTCTCGATTTATTTATAGTGTTCCACAGATTTTTTAAATATATAATTTTATTTCCGTAGGTTGAAATTGATTATTTGACAAGATTTTTAGCAATGAAAAAAATACTGCTTTTATTTTTGGGTGCCGTTGTTTTGGTAAGTTGTACAGACGAAGACGATAATGGAAATATTATAGGGATAGAAACTGAAACTAACAGCTATTTTCTTCGTTCCTCCTCCGATGGAACTTCTATAGGAGAGGTTATATTAGAAAATAATGGAGACAATACAATTACCATCAACATTTTAGTTGAAGAGCCCAATTTTGAGGAAGCTTTGCAAGTTCATTTACATGCTGCGACTGCTGCTGAAGGTGGTCCGGAATTATTGACATTGAACAATGTTGATCCAGAAACTGGAATCAGTTCCACAACCTTTTCTTCATGGAATGATGGCACCGAGGCTGTTTATGAACAGTTAATGATTATCGATGGCTATATTGATGTTCATTTTCCAGAAGAAGGAGGAATTTATGCTTTTTCGGATATTGGATTCAATGAATTAACCGGAACGTCGCAAGTTTATAATTTTATCCCACTAAACAATTCCGAAGTCGAAGGGACGATAACTTTGGAAAAGCGACTTGACAATACGACTTTGGTGACTGTCAATTTAACCAATCCGTCGCCATCAGCCCAATATGCCGCTTTTATTTATGAAGATAATGCGTTGGACGGCGTAAATTCTCTTTTTCAATTTGGGAATTTCAATGAATCGGTGAGTTATACGCAATTGGAATCTTTTTCGGAAGGAACGGAAATTACGTTTGATGAACTTTTAATTATTGACGGACACATAAAATTATTCGAAACAATAAATGGTGTAACAACGGAAATTGCGAATGCGGATATTGGAAACAATTTGCTCACTGAAAATAGTGAGGAATACACTGTAATTGCACAAAATGATTCAGGAATCGACGGCAGTATTCTTGTTCAGGAAAGAATAAACGGCGAAGCAATATTGACAATTACGCTCTACGGATTTGATTCTGAAACCACTTATTCAGTTGTTCTCTTTACTGGCGAAATGGAAAGCACGGAAGAAGCATCAACTGTAATTTCTTTGAACCCAATTGATGGTGCAAACGGAGTATCCATGACCAATCTTTCTTCAACCGAAGATTTGGAAATGGGTTTTGATACTTTCACTGGTTTTGACGGTCATGTAAGAATTATTTCCACAGAAGACAACCTCATTGTGGCTTCGGGAAATATCGGTTTAAATGCAGAATAGAATATGACGCTATTTTTCTACATTCTTATTGCGGTGATTACGTTTGTTGCTTTTCTTCATGCGAATCAAAAAAAGGAATATGAAATTAGCCGAACCGTCGTAATAAATAAACCGAAGGCCGAAGTATTCGCTTATATGCGACAATTGAAAAAGCAACCAATCTGGCAGCCATGGTTTCAAAATGAACCTAAAACAATATTGAAGTTTAAAGGAGAGGATGGTTACGAAGGAGCTACTTTATATTGGAAAGGAAACTCCAAAATAGGAGAGGGGATTGTTAAAATCACAAAAGTTCGCAGTGGAAAATTAGTGGAATTTAAATTGGTTTTTCTAAAACCGTTTAAACTTACCGCTTCAAGTTACATGGCCATAAAGGAAGTAGAACCCGATATTACCAAAATGATTTGGGGAATAAGAGGAAAGCATAATTTTCCTTTTTCTTGTCTTACCGTTTTTTGGAGTACTGAAAAAGCATTTGGACAGAAAGTGGAAACCGGACTTTTTAATCTTAAAAAAACAATTGAGAGTAAACCTTGATCGAAGATTTATTTCTGGTCCAGTACCTTATATTCTTCATAACAACCACTAATCGCATCCAAAATTTGAAGATCGTTTGCGTTTTCAATAAAATCCTTGGAAAAATTGCAATTCATTAGAATTTCATCAATATCCAAACGATCGACTTGAAGCAAAGCCATTAGTGTCCTTCTATCGTACTTTGTTTGCAAAAGTGCACGTATCTGATCATCATCCTTCATTTTCCTGAGCTTCTGCATTTGCTTCGGACGTTTTCCGAAGATATTATAGAGAAAATCTGCGGGATTAAATATAGCACCCAATACTTTTGAAACCGCTCCAGGTTGTGATTCACCGCCTTCATAAGAAGAAGACAAACCTGAGATGCTGTACTGGTAATTTTGAAAAATGGGAATGTTTTTCGAATCTATTTCCAAATATCCTGTAAGCTGAACAGGTCTTACAACTACCTGTTCAAGTGCAATCCCTATTTCAGTCATTTTCACCTTGACATCTCCATATAAAATCCAATCGTTTGTTACGCGTACTTCGATGCTTTTGAAACCCATATAAGAAAAATACAAGGTGTCATTGGCTTCGGCTTCAATTTCAAAGAATCCGTTTTCGTCACTGACCTCTCCTTTGACCAAATTTAAATTGACTACGTGGACATTTTCCAAGGGTTTATTGGTCGAGGAGTTTAAAACGGTTCCTGAAACAATATTTTTTTCTTGTGCTTTTGCCACCAAACCTATTATCAAAAACAACAGAACAAGAATTTTTTTCATAACTAAAAATTAGATGCTAAAAATAATGCTTTAACCCGAAAGTTAAAGCATCATTTATTTAAACTATACAATCTTTCTTTTATTGTTTCTTGGTTCTTCTCCTATTTACTGAACTTTCCACATTTCTGGTTCTGTTTCCTGATCTTCTATTTCCTGAAGCTGAAGAACCTTCTTTGGAGAAAGATTTTCTTCCACCTCGTGAATCAGATTTTCCTCTATCACCGCCGCCGCTACGGTCTCTTCCTTTTGATGAAAAACCTCCACCACCTCGTTTTCTGTTGGATTTTGATCTTCCACCTCCAGAATCCTTGGATACTTCAACATTTACACTTCTCCCATTTTGTTCAAAGTTTTCAAAAGCAGCCAATACTTTATCTGTATGCTCAGAATTTGTATTGAAGAAAGAAAATGCATCTTTCACATCTACGCGGAAAACATCATCTCTTCCCAAATCCAAAGTTTCTTTCAAGAAATCCTTCAGGTTCATCCAATCATAACCGTCTTTCACACCGATATTAATAAAAAATCTAGTGCTGTCCCCATCCATTTCTTCATGGTCGGAATTTGAAGCCCTAGAAGATTTGCCGTTCAAATCTGGTGCAGACTTGTAATAATTAAAGAAACGGGTAAATTCAACAGAGAAAAACTTTTTAATTAATTCTTGTTTTGAAAAATCTTCTAAACTTTTCTCCAATTGAGGAAGATACATATCAATCTCGTGATTGATTTCTGTGTTTTTGATTTCATTTACTAAATGAAATAATTGCTTTTCACAGATTTCCATTCCGTTTGGTATATCTTTTCTCACGAAAGACTGTCCGATAATCCTTTCGATGGATTTGATTTTTCGGACTTCACTTTTAGAAACAATAACCATGGAAACACCTGTTTTTCCAGCACGGCCCGTACGACCGCTTCGGTGGGTGTAGGTTTCAATTTCGTCTGGAAGTTGATAATTGATTACGTGAGTAATATCATCAACATCAATTCCACGTGCGGCAACATCTGTAGCAACAAGCATTTGTATTTGCCTGTTTCTAAAGCTTTTCATTACCAAATCACGTTGGTTTTGGCTTAAATCTCCGTGTAATGCCGCAGCGTTGTAACCATCTTCAATAAGTTGCTCCGCTACTTTTTGAGTGTCTCTTTTTGTTCGGCAGAAAATCACTGAAAAGATTTCAGGATTTGCATCGGCCAACCGTTTAAGAGCCGCATACCTATCCCTGGAATTAACTTCATAATACTCGTGGGAAACAGTGTTTGTACTCACATTACGAGCACCGACAGTAATTTCCACAGGATTTTTCATGAATTTTTTAGCAATAACAGCGACCTCCTTTGGCATTGTTGCAGAAAACAACCAAGTGCTTTTTTCTTTTGGAGTATGAGATAAAATGGCCGTAATGTCTTCAAAGAAGCCCATGTTCAGCATTTCATCAGCCTCATCCAGTACGCAGTAATCAATAGAGGAAATGTCTATCAATCTACGATTTACCATATCCTGCATACGACCAGGAGTTGCAACAATTACTTGTGCTCCTCTCTTGATTTGGCTAGCCTGTTCTGTAATACTGGCGCCACCATAAATAGCAACAGTGTTTAAACCTTTAAAATATTTTGAATAATTTTTAAGTTCATTCGTAATTTGCAAGCAAAGCTCGCGTGTTGGGGAAAGAATTAAAGCCTGTGTACGCTTACTTTCCGGATCGATTTTTTGGATTAGGGGGAAGCCAAAAGCGGCTGTTTTCCCTGTACCGGTTTGAGCAAGTGCAACCATGTCGGTATCTTCTTGCAATAAAATAGGAATGGCTTTTTCCTGAACCTCGCTTGGAGTTGTAAAACCCATATCTTCTATCGCACGAAGTAATTCAGGGTTTAAGCCTAGTTTTTCAAATTTGTTCATATAAAATAATAAAGCGGCAAAGGTACGAATAAGTTTACAGCTAATGTTAGTATTAATTAATTATTATTGAGATAGATAGCTGATTAATTGAGCGATGGCTTTTCCGCGGTGACTAAATTTAGATTTCTCACTTTGAGACATTTGAGCAAAAGTAATACCTGAATTTTGAGGTTCAAAAATAGGATCATAACCAAATCCTTCTGAACCTTTTGGTTCCATCGTAATTTTTCCTTTGCAAATTCCGGCGAAAAACTGCTCTTTTCCATCGAAAACAAGAGCGATGACAGTTTTAAAACGCGCACTTCTGTCAGTTTTATTTGCCAGATTATCCAATAATTTTTTCATATTCTCATCAGAATTTTTTCCATCCCCGGCATAGCGAGCTGAATACACGCCGGGTTCTCCGTTGAGACTGTCGACTTCTAAACCTGTGTCATCGGCAAAACAATCTAAATTATAATGGTTTTTTACAAACAGCGCTTTTTGACGGGCATTTCCTTCAATTGTATTGGCGGTTTCAGGAATTTCTTCATGACAACCGATGTCATGAAGTGAAAGTAGCTCAATATGAGATGGCATTAATTGCTGCACTTCTTCGAATTTGTGCATATTGTGGGTGGCGAAAACTAACTTCATTTATAAAAAATATCGAATTATTATTTGTGGTGATAAGGTTCGTTTTTAAGAATTGTAAATCCCCTATAAACTTGTTCAGCAAAAAAGAGTCGAACCATTTGATGGGAAAAGGTCATTTTTGATAAGGAAACCAAGGCGTTGCCACGATCGTATAATTCTTTTGAGAATCCGAAAGGTCCGCCAATTACAAAAACGAGTTGTTTGATTCCGCTGTTTAACCTTTTCTGTAAAAAGTCTGCAAATTCTTCAGAGGCATATTGTTTTCCATTTTCATCAAGCAAAACGACGAAATCACTATTTTCTATTTTGGAAATTAAAAGATTTCCTTCCTTCTGTTTTTGTTGTTCCTCATTTAAATTCTTGGTATTCTTGATATCAGGAATGATTTCTACCTCGTATTTGATATAAAAATTGATTCTTTTTTGATAAATTTCAATTAAGTCAAGTAACTGTCTGTTATCTGTTTTTCCAACCGCCAGTAATTTAATGGTCATTGCCGTAAATTAACTATTTTTACAAAAATATGCATTTATGATCTCTAAAGAACAATTTGAACAAGAAATAGAAATTATTATAGCCAATGCAATACGAGAAGATGTTGGGCAAGGCGACCACAGTTCATTAGCTTGCATTCCAGACGATGCAAAAGGGAAGGCAAAATTATTGGTAAAAGACAACGGAGTTCTCGCAGGTGTCGATTTTGCGAAGCGGGTTTTTAAATATATTGATCCCGATTTGAAGGTGAATCCTGTTTTAGAAGATGGTTCGGTCATTAAAATGGGTGATGTTGCGTTTTATATTGAAGGAAAATCCCAGTCTATTTTAAAGGCTGAAAGATTGGTTTTAAATGCGATGCAACGAATGAGCGCAATCGCTACAAAAACAAATCAATTCGCGAGAAAATTGGAAGGCACAAAAACCAAAATACTTGACACGCGCAAGACCACACCCGGAATTAGAGCTTTGGAAAAATGGGCGGTGAAAATAGGCGGTGGGGAAAACCATCGTTTTGGGTTATTTGACATGATTATGTTAAAAGATAATCATATCGATTTTGCAGGTGGAGTGGAACCTGCTATCAATAAGACAAAGGATTATCTCAAAAAGAATAATTTAGACTTAAAAATTATAGTGGAAGCCAGAAACCTTCAGGAAATAGAAAAAATATTAAGCTGCGAAGGAGTTCATAGGATTCTTATCGACAATTTCAATTATGAAAACACTAAAAAGGCGGTCGATTTAATTGATGGCAAATGCCAAACAGAATCCAGTGGAGGAATTACTTTGGAAACAGTAAAATTATATGCTGATTGCGGAGTTGATTTTATCTCCAGTGGAGCATTGACCCATTCAGTTTATAATCTGGATTTAAGCTTAAAAGCTGTTTAAAGTGTTCAAGAGAAAAAGCAAAAATCCTTTGGTCCAAATTGGAAACTGGTTTTCTGAAAAGGCCAGAAGAATCGTATTACCGGGTTTTGAGGGTTTAACTTTATTCAATTTATGGGAAATTTATTCCCTCGGAATTATAAAAGGGACTTTTGCCACACGTGCCAGCGCCATATCTTTTAGTTTTTTTATGGCATTGTTCCCATTTCTTCTATTTGTTCTAAACCTGATACCATACGTTCCCATTGATGATTTCCAGTTAACATTTTTGGTTTTTATTGATTCTTTGTTACCACCTCAAACTTCAGGGTTTTTCAATGATGTTTTTGCCGATATTGCCAGTACTCCCAGAGGAGGTTTGCTTTCAGTGGTCTTCTTGCTTTCCATACTTTTAATGGCAAACGGGATCAACGCGATTTTTACGGGTTTTGAATATTCTTATCATTCGGTAAACAATCGGACGATACTTCGTCAGTATCTGGTCGCCACTGGAGTGTCAATAATACTGGCATTACTATTGCTTATTACGGTAGTGGTTGCATTTTATTTAACCTTTGTAATTGAAGATTTAAAGTCGTTGGGAGTGGTAACGGATACTGTTGTATGGGCAGAAATTGGAAGGTACGCTGTATTTGTTTTACTGATTTTTTTCTCTATCGCTATTTTATATTATTTCGGGACCAAGGAAGGTAAGGAATCGAGGTTTTTTTCGTTGGGGGCTTTTTTCACCACTATGCTAATCTTGATTACCACTTTTCTCTTCGGAATTTATATAGAGAATTTTTCCAATTACAACGAATTATATGGATCAATCGGAGCTTTACTTATCTTGATGTTCTATATTTGGTTGAATTCAAATATCATTTTATTAGGGTTCGAATTAAATGCAAGTATCTTTAAACTGAAACAAAATTTTTAATATCTTAATCAAAAAATAACCACATGAAAAACGCATATATTTTAATGATGGCCATTTTTACAGTTTTTACCACTGTGGCCCAAACTAAAGTGGGAGGAGTGAATCTGCCTCAAACGCTAAATTACGGAGAATCACTTCAATTAAATGGAGCAGGGGTCCGTGAAAAATTTTGGATGGACATGTATGTCGGTGCACTCTATTTACAAGAAAAAAGTAGTGACGCGAGTGCCATTTTAAATGCCAAGTCCCCTATGGCTGTGAGATTGCATATTGTTTCTGGATTAATAACAAGCGATAAAATGATTGATGCCGTTAATGAAGGATTTGAAAATTCAACGAACGGAAAAACAGAAGCATTAAGAGCAGAAATCGATAAGTTCAAAGGATTTTTTAAAGAGGAAATAAAAAAAGGTGACATTTTTGATATTGTTTATTCTGCAAGCGATGGCGTTGTTGTTTATAAAAACAAAAGAAAACTTGGCGCTATAGAAGGTGAAGCTTTCAAGAAAGCAATGTATGGAATTTGGCTTTCACATAAACCTGCAGACGAGGATCTCAAAGAAGGAATGCTTGGAAAATAATATTTTTCAAACTTGGAAAAACCATTGCTTATGAAGCACCTTTTAACCACGTTTTCACTGCTAGTTGTTTTATTTTTTCCCACAAACCAACAAGCACAATCTGTACTAGGGAAGTGGAGAACCGTAGATGAAGATACTGGTGTAACAAAGGCGATAATCAACATTTATGAAGAGGGAGGTAAAGTGCATGGTAAAATATTCAGACTTTTTAAAGAATCGGAAAGAGATCGTTTATGTACCAAGTGTGAGGGAGAAAAAAAGAACCAACCTTTTGAAGGATTGGTGATCATTGAAAATTTAGAAAAGGAAACGGATGAATATACCAATGGAACTATTACAAATCCGGAAAACGGAAAAACCTATGACTGTAAAATATGGTTGGATGAAACCAATCCAGATCTTCTTTATGTGAGGGGTTATTTTTCCTTTCTTTACAGAACCCAGGTTTGGAAACGGGCCAAATAATAAACTCGAAAGAAATTAAAACTCCCGATTCGTCGGGATTTTTTATTTTAAAAAATTAAGGTTTTATCCAAGCTTTCTATTTTTACGTGGTTATTTTTGTGATTCAAGAATTGATACAAATATCTGCATGAATAAGTTTATCAATGTTATTCTACCACTTCCGTTAGAAAAGGAATTTACCTATTCTGTTACAGATATTGAAGCGGAAAGTTTACAACCGGGAATGAGAGTGGCAGTTCCTTTTGGAAAATCAAAGATTTACACGGGAATAGTGACCGCAATTCATGAAAAAGCTCCGGTTATTTATCAAGCAAAACCAATTGATCAAGTTTTAGATTCTTTCCCTATTGTTACTGAAAACCAGTTGAAGTTTTGGAAGTGGATAGCAGATTATTACATGTGTACCACCGGAGAAGTTTTGAAATCTGCATTGCCTGGGGCGTTTCTTCTTGAGAGCGAAACCTTTATCCGTTTAAAAAACATACCGGAAGATACAGACATTCTTTTAGATGATGAATTTCTGATTTTAGAGGCACTTCAACAGCAATCAACGTTAAGTATTGCCGAAATCATTAATATATTAAATAAGAAACACATATTACCAACTATTCAACGATTGGTAAGTAAAAATGTAGTTGAAATTTTACAGGAAGTAAATGAGCAGTTCAAACCAAAAGTGATTCGTTACGTTCGGATTCATCCATCTTTTTCAAATGAAAAATTAGCTCATCAATTGTTGGATTCTCTTGAAAAAGCTCCAAAACAAAGAGAAGTTTTATTAAGTTTTTTCTCTTTGTCTTCTAGAACAAAAAAACCAATTAAAATTTCAGAATTAAAAAAAGCATCTGGTTGCTCTGCTGCAATCATTCGAAGTTTGGCTTCGAAAGAAATTCTCGAGGAATTTGTTTTAGAAACGGACAGACTCAATACAGAAACTCTACAAAAGGAGGAGGCTTCAGTTTTGAATGACGAGCAGGAAAAAGCACTTTTTGATATTCGAAAAAATTTCCGTGAGAAGCCTGTCTGCTTGTTACACGGCGTTACTTCTTCAGGTAAAACAGAAATCTATGTTCATTTGATAGAGGAAGCATTGGAGAAAGGTGAGCAAGTACTTTTTTTGCTTCCTGAAATCGCATTGACCGCACAACTTATTGAAAGACTTAAAAGATTTTTCGGAAATAAGGTTTTGGTTTACCATAGTCGTTATAATGTACAAGAAAGGGTAGAGATTTATAAGCATATTTTACAACATGATGAAAAAGGAAAAATAATTTTAGGTGCTCGCTCATCCATTTTTTTACCTTTTAAAAATCTGGGGTTCGTGATTGTAGATGAAGAGCATGAAGTATCCTACAAACAATTTGAACCCGCACCACGATACAATGCTCGGGATGCCGCCATTGTACTTGGAAAATTACATAATGCAAAAGTGCTTTTAGGTTCTGCAACACCAAGTATTGAATCTTTTCATAATGCGTTTTCGGGAAAATATTCTTTGGTTACACTTCAAAAAAGACATGGCAACGTCTTACTTCCGCAGGTAGAGATTGTAGACATCAAAGAAAAGTATCGAAAAAAACAAATGAATGGGCATTTTTCAGACCGTTTACTGGAGGAAATAAGAACAACACTTTCACAAGGGGAACAAGTGATTCTTTTCCAGAATAGAAGGGGGTATTCTCCGATTTTGGAATGTAACCAATGCGGACATACACCGCAATGTCCCAATTGTGATGTCAGCTTGACCTACCATAGCTATAGTAATAAATTGCGATGTCATTACTGCGGATATGCAAAAGCCAAACCCATAAACTGCTTGGCTTGCGGAAGCGTAGATATTTCCACAAAAGGATTTGGGACAGAACAAATTGAGGACGAATTGAAGACTTTGTTCCCAGAGAATGTTATTGGAAGGATGGATTTTGATACAACCAGGGGAAAGTTTGGTTATGAAAAAATCATTTCGGCATTTGAACAAATGGAAATAGATATTTTGGTCGGGACCCAGATGCTGACAAAAGGTTTGGATTTTCGAAATGTTCGATTGGTAGGAATTATGAGCGCTGATACCCTCCTGAATTTTCCAGATTTTAGAGCACACGAAAGAAGTTTTCAATTAATGCTGCAAGTTGCTGGAAGAGCTGGAAGAACAAAAAAAAGGGGACTGGTTTTAATACAAACTTACAATCCGTATCATAATATCGTACAACAAGTTTCAACCAATGATTATCCAGGAATGTTTAAAGAACAGATGGAGGAGCGGAGACAATATAGATATCCACCATTTTTTCGAATGATAAAATTTGTTTTAAAGCATCGTGATTTTGGTAAGGTAGACGAAGCTTCAAAATGGTTGGCGAAATCCTTGAGGAATAGTTATGGTGAAAATATTTTGGGACCAGAAACTCCCCCTATTTCTAGGATAAGAAATCAGTACCATATTAATATTTTGATGAAAATCGATCAGAGGCAATCTCTTGTACGTACAAAACAAAACGTTTCCCGCATTTTGGTCACATTTAATGCTATTTCCGCTTACCGAAGCGTAAAAATTGTGACAAATGTAGATCCTTATTAATTATATTTCGGTAGTTGCCGCTAATGCTTCAACAAGATTCTTTTTCTTTTGCCGGCTCAATGGAAGTTGCTGTTTATCGATTTCTATAAAACGACTTGTGTACCGTTCCACTTTTTCCAGATTGACTATATAAGATTTGTGGATTCTTAAAAATTTATCCGAAGGTAATTGGCTTTCGAAAGATTTCATGGTTGCCAATACAATAAAATTATCTGTTTCAGTAACAAACTTTACATAATCCCCCAAAGCTTCAATATATTTTAATTTTTTCAAGAAAACCTTTCTCTTTTTCAGATTGCTTTTTACGAAAATAAAATTTTCATCCTCAGCAGGAACTCCTTCCGTTTTTAATTTATATAGGTTCAGGGATTTTGTAACGGCACTTAAAAACCGTTCTTTGGATATAGGTTTATGAAGATAATCAACCGCATCATAATCGAATGCCTTGAAAGCATACTTGGTTTTTGCGGTGACAAATATGATCTGTGGTTTATTGGGAAGATCATCAAGCAAGTCAAACCCCGATAAAACAGGCATTTCAATATCCAAAAAAATAAGATCGATTTCCAGATCCAAAAGCCCGTTTTTGGTTTCAATGGCATTATTAAATTCTGCTACCAATCTAAGAGAAGGATGATCTTTGATCATTTTTACCAAAGATAATCGTTGCAGGCTTGAATCATCTACAACTGCACATTTCATTATTATTTCCTCCACTTTCTTATGATTTATTTAACAATTATATGAATTAATAATATTAAAAGCAAAAGTAAATACTTTTAAAAGATGTTTATACATTTTTTTGCAAATTAAATTTATAGCAGTACTTTTGCACTCAATTTAAAAATATCTTTATGAATCATTATGAAACTGTTTTCATTTTGAATCCCGTTTTATCTGAAGACCAGATAAAGGAAACAGTTAAGAAGTACGAAGATTTTCTTGTTTCTAACGGTGCCAAAATGATTTCAAAAGAGGATTGGGGGCTAAAAAAGTTAGCTTATACAATCCAGAACAAAAAAAGTGGATTTTATCATTTATTTGAATTCACTGCTCCCGGAGAATTGATCAATCCATTGGAGGTTGAGTTTAGAAGGGATGAACGAATGATGCGTTACCTTACGGTAAGATTAGACAAGCATGCAATTGCTTGGGCTGAAAAAAGAAGAAACAGGAACAAAGAAAAAGCGTAGTTATGTCATCTATTGAGCAACAAGCAAAAGGAAAAAAAGACGGGGAAATCAGATATTTGACTCCGTTGAATATTGATACTTCCAAAACAAAACGTTACGATCGTTTTGAAAAAATGGATATCAAATACATAGATTATAAAGATCCTGATTTTTTATTAATGTTATTGAATGAACAAGGCAAAATTTTGCCAAGAAGACTTACCGGAACTTCTTTGAAAAACCAAAGAAAAGTTTCTGTAGCTATTAAAAGAGCGCGTCATCTTGCTTTACTGCCTTATGTAACTGATTTATTAAAATAAAAGGAGTATCTATTATGGAATTAATACTTAAGCAAGACGTAGAGAAATTAGGTTTCAAAGATGATGTCGTGGATGTAAAACCAGGATATGGTAGAAATTTTTTAATCCCTCAAGGCGCTGCAATATTGGCTACTCCTTCGGCACGAAAAGTTTTGGAGGAAACGTTGAAACAACGTTCTTATAAAGAGCAAAAGGAAATTAAGGCAGCAAAGGAACAAGCAGAAAAATTGAATTCTGTTGAAATTAAATTATCTGCAAAGTCAGGTGCTGGAGACAAACTTTTTGGATCTTTGAATAACGCTGATTTAGCAGAGGCACTTTCTAAGGAAGGTATTGAAATTGACAAAAAATATATTAGCATAGCTGGTGGTAGTGTAAAACGTTTGGGGCAGTATGAAGCCACTTTACGTTTTCACCGAGAAGTTGTTGCTACATTTACTTTTGATGTAGTGGCAGAAGCTTAATATTTTTTTAGTTTTAATAAAAGCCTACTCGATGAGTGGGCTTTTTTATTGATTGATTTTTAACTGAATAATATGAAATACGCAAGACTCACAAAAGAACAGTTCGAAGAATTGCATCAGGAATTTATTACTTTTCTTTCCTCGCAGTCAATTACGGTTGATGAGTGGCAGGAAATAAAAGATAACAAACCTCAACTTGCAGAGGAGGAACTTGATGTGTTTAGTGATATGGTTTGGGAAGCCGTTTTGGACAAGGCCGAATTTTTGGAACATTTTTCAAAACAGCAGATTTTTCTCTTTCGTATCATGCATGATGCAATGAAATTAGTTGCCATTAAAGTAGATAATGATGCCATTGATATTACTACCAAAGAAGGTTATGCGTGGCTTCAAGATAACTTAATGGACGAATCGGTCAATATATTTAAATCATCAAAATCAATTTCTGAACAGAGAAACAGGGATATATTCGCTCTAATCCAACAGGGGGCCGTAATAACCAAAGGAGATTTGTTTACATATTTTGAAGAAAGGCTAAAATAAAGCCTTATTCATACCGTAAGGATTCTATAGGATCCTGCTTTGCAGCTTTTACTGCGGGATAACTTCCAGCGATTATTGCGACTAAAATAGTAATTCCGGTTGCCCAAAATATTGCCACCCAAGGAGTTGTAAAATCAAAATCGGCTGCTGCGGAAACTGCTATTCCAATTAAAATTCCCAATAATATTCCCAAAATACCGCCCAGTTGACCAATAATCAATGTTTCCATAAAAAATTGAGTGGCAATGGTACCACTTTTTGCGCCTAAAGCTTTTCTTACTCCGATTTCCTTGGTTCTTTCGGTTACCGAAACCAACATAATATTCATGAGCGCAATAGAAGAACCGAATATGGTAATAATAGAGATGATCCAAGCTGCAATTTCTAGATAACCCGTAATGGAAAGAATTCGGTTAATCAAATCTTCGCTTCGTTCCAGTCCAAAGTTATTTTCTTCAACCGGATTCAATTTTCTAATATTTCGGAAGGTGATAATGGCTTCGTCTTGGGCAGCTTCCAATAATTCCTTTTTATCTACTTTAACACTTATGCCATAATTTATATTCGGCTGCGTGAAAATTGAACGTGCTACTTGCATAGGAATCAGCACCCGTAAATCTTGATTGTTTCCAAAAGTAGAACCTTCTGATTTTAATACACCAATTACCTTGAATTTTACTCCCCTTACACTTATCGTTTTGTTGATTGGATTTTCATCTTTAAAAAGACCATCTTTAAAATCGGAACCCAGAATACAAACATGATTGTTGTTTTCAATATCAAAATATGTAAATTCACGACCTTCTTCCAATTCCAATCCGGAGTTTGAAATATAATGCTCATTGACTCCAAGCACCGAAACCTCTGGATCCGTTTTTTCTGCTTCATGTTTTACCTCGGCACCGGATGTTCCTACAAAAGATAGGGAAGTTCTAGTGTAAGGATAATTGAATCGATCCTTAAATTCCTTGGCTTCACGATAAGAAATTATTGGATTTATTTTTTCAATCTCACCACTACCTTGTGTACGGACTTCAAACTCGTACCGCTGTATATTAAAGGTATTCGCTCCCATTGAAGCAAAATCATTGCTGATAGTATTCTCTAAAGCCGATACTGCACTTAAAATACCTACCAAAGCAGTGATTCCAATGGCAATAATCAATACAGTAAGAATGGTTCTTAGAAGTTGACTTTTAATAGAATCGAATGCGATTCTAATATTTTCTTTCAGAAGTGGGAACATTTAAACAAAAATGAATGTGTTTATCAGACGAGCTGACGTAAATTTTGTTACGAATATAGGATAAATTAACAAGAATTTTGGAATAATTATAGAAACCCTAATTCCCACAATCCCTTTAAACATGCCGTTTGTCGTCAAAACACAGCATTTTATCGATAAAAAATTATTAAATTCCGATTTTATGTTGTTAATTTGGGTATAATTTAATGTTAAAGGAATGGGGAAAAATTACATAAGTCTCTTGATTTTACTTTTACCCGTTGTTTTGTTTTCGCAAAATGTTGGTGTAAATACATCCAATCCACAGCAAAAGCTTCATTTGGCTGGTGAAGACTCAAATATTCGTGTGGACGCATTTAATAGTTCAAATAACATTAATAATACCAGTGCTACCGTTACCGCTCCTCTTTATGTAGATAGTGAAGGGGTTTTGAACTTAAATTTTGAACCTTTTTACACGAGCGATGGAGACGACTTTGACGGATCGCTTCCAAGTGCTTTCATTTATCAAGAAGTAGGACAAGTTGAAGAGGTAGAACAAATTTTATATACAAAAGTAGTTTACGTTCCTCGTCCCTCTTACATCCATATTAATTACAGTATTAGTTTTTCTGTGAGTGAAACGCCCTCGGATGCTTTGATAACTGATGGATTATCGCGTCTCATAAAAACTTTCATTACTGTTGACGGCATCGTTTCAACAATTGACGGTCTTACCCGAGAATATGGAAAAGTTGCACAATGTTACATAAATGAGGATTCTAAAGGTGCCAATCAAGTCCTTTTTAATAGTGCTTCTGCATATATTCTCCTTCCTGAAGGAACTCATACAATAAATTTTTACGGGGCAGTGTCAAGCGATTCCAGTGGGGCAAAATCTACCTACGTAAATTTTGGCTTAGCTCAAGATATGTTATTAATGAGACTTTATTAAAACCGGAAAAAATGAAATACATTCTACTTTTTTGTTTTTTGACCTTTTCTGTCTCTGCTCAAGTTGGGATAGGAACAGAGAATCCTGAGAATGATTTACATGTTGCAGGAGAGAATTCTACCATACGTATTGAGGGTTTGAATACTGCGAATAACCCAGTAAATGAAGGTGCGAAAGCAAGGGTCTTTATCGAATCGGACGGGGATTTCACCTTACAGAATTCGGCTGATAATACAAATTCCCTCCATTTTATAGTGCAATCGTCTGATAATTTAGCTACGCATCAAGTTTTTGAACACATAGGTGATCTCGAATCGGAAACCTATTTAATTTATGAGCAAGAATTAAATTCAGAATCTCATTCGTATGTAGAACTAAAATATAATTTCTCGTATGCGGTATACAAAGACTTTGTCAACACACTATCTTTTACCCGCATTACCGACGGTCAGTCACGCGTGATAAAAACATATTTTACGGTAGATGACGATCCGATACAATATGGTCAAATTAGCCAAATATATTACAATAAACATACATTTGGGGGAACCGGTTTTTTCTTTAATAATGGACATGGTTATGTATTGCTTTCTCAAGGAAATCATGTCATAAAATTTTATGTTGAAATACTAAGTGCTGCTGATACCGTAGTAGTGGTAGGTGGAGCTCAGGACTCGCTGAAAATTAGATTATATCAATAAAATTATGAAAAGAAAACTATTTATCTTGTTATTTTTTCCATTTGTTGGTTTTTCACAGGTGGGGATAAATCAAGAAAATCCGCAGCAAACGGTACACGTTGGAGGTGCCAATTCTTCTGTAAAAGTTGAAGGTCTCAATATGGTAAACAATCCCGATAATTTAGGAGCGGGATCGGTCACGCGGGTATTTGTAGATGCTGAAGGGGATTTGGTATTGGGTACTACGGAAGATAATATCATTTTTATTCTGGATGATGAAAATTACATTCCAGATGCTAACGACAAAAAAGTAGTACAAACTGGAACTGGTGATAATTTTACTAAAATAGAAGTGAATAATTATACTTTTCCATCCGTAATAATGGCAGACGATGGTATTATGGAAATAAATTATTCCATTAGTTGGTATATTCGAAGAAATAATAGTGAAAAAGTTGCTGATGGTGCAGGTCGTACCGTTCGTACCATTGTCTACATTTATGATGTTGGTGCTGGAACCTTCCTAACGGATGAAAATGGAGTGGAAAAAACCTTTGGAATTACAGGTCAGTTTTATTCCAATAATAATGAAAGAATGGGCGCCCACGGATTTTTCTACAACACGGGCTCAGATTACGTCCAAGTTCCGGCAGGTGAATACAGATTAATTTTTGGTGGATTGGTTGGCGCTTATCCCGATACTGATAACACCTATGTATGGTTTGGAGGCGAAAAGGATCAGGTTCAGGTAATCGCACATTATTGACCTTCCAGCATCTGCCATTTCTTTTATTTTCCCGATATTTGCTGTCATAACAATCTTTAAAAATGGCGCAAAAACCATCGCTTCCAAAAGGCACTCGGGACTTTTCTCCTGTTGACATAGCAAAACGTAATTATATTTTTCAGATTATAAAAACTGAATTTGAAAAATTTGGATTTCAGCCTATTGAAACTCCAAGTTTTGAGAATTCCGATACTTTAATGGGAAAATACGGAGAAGAAGGGGATAGGTTGATCTTTAAAATATTGAATTCTGGAGATTTTTTAGGCAAAATTGATGACGAGGCTTTAACTACCAAAAACAGTCAAAAAATCACAGCATTAATAAGTGAAAAAGCATTAAGGTACGACTTAACTGTACCTTTTGCACGCTATGTTGTGCAGCATCAGAATGAAATCGTTTTTCCTTTTAAGCGTTTTCAAATTCAACCCGTGTGGAGAGCAGATCGACCTCAAAAAGGAAGATATAGGGAATTTTATCAGTGCGATGCAGATATCGTAGGGAGTACAAGTTTATGGCAGGAAGTCGAGTTAATTCATCTTTACGACTCGGTTTTTACAAAGCTGAAAATTGATGGAACCAAGATAAAAATCAATAATCGGAAAATACTTTCTGGTTTAGCTGAAGTTATCGGAGAGGAAGACAAATTACTCGAATTTACTACAGCCTTGGACAAACTGGATAAAATAGGTGAAGAAGGCATCATAAAAGAAATGCAGGAAAAAGGTATTTCTGATTCTGCCATAGCCAAATTAAATCCGATTTTAAAAATATCTGGCGCTTTCTCAGAAAAAATTGAAAATTTAAAAAACGTACTGGTCACTTCTGAAATTGGGAAAAAAGGCATTGAAGAATTGGAATTTTTACGGCAAGCCATATCAAATTTACCTTTAAAAACAGCTACGTTGGAATTTGATCTAACTCTCGCGCGTGGACTTAATTATTATACCGGAGCGATTTTGGAAGTGGCTGCACCAGAAAATGTAGCTTTGGGTTCAATTGGAGGTGGTGGTAGGTATGATGATCTTACAGGTATTTTCGGATTAAAGGATGTGAGTGGAGTTGGAGTATCTTTTGGCCTAGATCGTATTTATTTGGTAATGGAGGAATTGAATCTGTTTCCAGACACCTTGAAGCTTTCCACCGAGGTGCTTTTCCTCAACTTTGGCGACACCGAAGCCTTATATGCTTACCGTGCTATTATGGAATTAAGAAAACACGGAATCTCTGCGGAATTGTATCCGGAAAGCGCAAAGGTAAAGAAGCAAATGAACTATGCGAACAAGCGAGAAATACCTTTTGTTGTTTTGGTAGGTGAGGAAGAGATAAAACAAGAAAAATTTACGCTGAAAAACATGAAAACGGGAGAACAGGAATGTCTGTTGCTTTCGGAAATACTGGAAAAATTTTAATAGAAAATACTTATTTTTCTATTTTCAAAAACTTCTAAAAAGAGTAGCGAGAGGGGGGCACGATCCCCCGACCTCCGGGTTATGAATCCGACGCTCTAACCAACTGAGCTACCTCGCCATTCAAAAAATATATAATACGGAAAATAACTTGCCATTTATGAGCTTGTAAAGCTTCCCTAATGCGGGTGCAAATATAAAAACTATTTGTATTGGCGCAAACAATAAATTCCAAAATATTTAAATTGTTTTCTTTTGTAGATTCTAATTAATATCTATATTGCTGCAAACATAATTTCAGCCCTAAATGGAAGAAAAGATAAAGTTTGAAATGGAGTTTCCTATACAGGCCTCGCCGGCTTTACTCTATCAATATATTTCAACACCTTCAGGTTTAAGTGAATGGTTTTCGGATAATGTTAACTCTCGTGGAGAGCTTTTTACATTTATATGGGAAGGGAGTGAAGAAAAGGCAAAATTGCTAAGTAAGAAAAGTGGGGAAAGAGTGAAATATCAATGGATTGAAGACGAAGATCTTCCGTACTTTTTTGAATTGCGAATTCAAGTGGATGAAATCACCAAGGATGTTTCAATCATGGTAACAGATTTTTCTGAAGAAGATGAAGTGGATGAGTCCAAAATGCTTTGGGAAAATATGATTTCAAACCTCAAGCAAGTGTTGGGATCTGTGTAAAAACTTATTATTATACTTACCTTTGCCCTTTTTTAAAAAGGGTTTTTTTATGGTAAATATTAATGGTGAAATTACTACAGAAGAGAAAATAAGCATACACAATAGGGGTCTGGCTTATGGAGATGCGGTTTTTGAAACCATTCGCGTTATTAAATCAAACATTGTTTTTTGGGAAGATCATTATTTCAGGTTAATGGCTTCCATGCGAATTATGCGCATGGAAATCCCACAAAAATTTTCCTCTGAATTTTTGGAAACGGAAATTCTTGCTTTGGTAAAACGTAAAGGATGGGCCGAATCTGCAGTCAGGATCAAGGTTATAGTTTGCAGGAAGGAAGGTGGTTTCTATTCGCCTGAAACTTTAGAAACAAATTACATGATCTCCGCTTCCTTACTCCAAACAAATCGTTATAACATGGATACATCTGACTATGAAATAGAATTGTTTAAAGATCATTTTGTCAATAGTGGGTTGCTCTCAAGTGTAAAAACCAATAATCGGGCGATTAACGTTTTGGGGAGTATTTTTGCACAGGAAAATGATTATCAAAATTGTTTGCTTTTAAATGAAAAGAAAGCTATTGTTGAAGCTCTGAATGCAAATCTGTTTTTGGTTTATGGGAATCAAATAAAAACACCACCAATCCCGGATGGCTGTATCAACGGGATAACGAGAAAAAAGATAATCGAAATTATTAAGAAAAATGCGCTTTTCGAATTAATTGAAGAATCTATTTCACCTTTTGAACTCCAAAAAGCAGATGAAATTTTTCTTTCAAATGTTATTATAGGAATCAGACCGGTAACCAAATTCAGAAAGAAGAATTATAATTTTGAAGTTTCAAGCGCGATTTTGTCTATGCTGAATGAAAAAGTGACTTCTTAATTATAACTTGGGTTTTCAGGAGCGTTTGACCAAATTAAATAGTCGCCTCCAAGTTCTTGCATTTTCCGTTTCCAAATACTGCTGTTAGAGTTTGCAATGATATTCTGTTGATCTTCATTTTTTATGGCAACCCAGCTATTGGCATTTAATTCTTCCATTAACTGGTCTCCATCCCATCCCGAATAACCAAGAAAAAATTTGATTTGCTTATCACTAATTGAATCCTGTTCTATAAGACTTTGAACAGTTTCAAAATTACCTCCCCAAAAAATTCCATCTGAAATTTCAATACTATTGGGGATCATTTCTGGAACATTATGGATAAAATATAAATTATCCTGTTCAACAGGTCCACCATTATATACCTTGAAATTCTTTTTTAAATCTGGCAGTAAATCTTGAAGTGTGAATTCCAATTCTTTATTCAAAATAAACCCTATAGAACCTTTCTCGGAATGGTCCGCAACTAAAATGACCGATCTCGTAAAAGAAAGATCACCTGCAATTGAGGGTTCTGCAATTAATAACATTCCTTTTTTTGGTTTTATAGAAATCATCCTATTGTCAGTTTTAATCTAAGCTAAAAAAAAAAATTGGCAGAAAAAATTTTTTATAAAAACTTTATTATATAAAAAAACCCTCCGATTTACGGAGGGTTTTGATAATTATTTTCAGTAAAATTAGTTTACAGCTTTTTGCAAATCTGCTCCAGCTTTAAATTTTACCACATTTTTTTCTGCGATTTTGATCGTTTTTCCAGTCTGAGGATTTCTTCCTTCACGGGCTGCTCTTTTAGAAACTGACCAAGAACCAAATCCTACCATAGATACTCTATCGCCATTTTTTAGGGATTTTTCTACGTTACCAAGAAAAGATTCCAACGCTTTTTTTGCTGCTGCTTTTGAAATTCCAGCGCTTTCTGCCATAGCATCAATTAAATCTGTTTTGTTCATAATTTTTTGTTTTTAATGAATAGTTGGTTAAACTTAAGCTTATTTGCTTTACAAATTTATATGGATTTCTCTACCATGCAAGATATATCAAGGGAAATGCTATTATTTGTTAATAACTTTAACAATTTGTTAATAAAGTTTACGCTGTTTTATTGACTTTTACTCTAATGGCTTGAACAATGGGGTTAGCGAAGTTTAGCGTTCCAATGAAATTTAAATCCGTTAAGAAGTTCTTTTGTCTTCATCCTTTTCTTTCCAGGCAACTGAATTTCCTTTACTATCAAAAATCCTTCTGGATGTGCGACTTTGAGCGTCTTATCCTCAATTATTATTTGCCCCGATTCAAAGGAATGTTCTTCTTCTAATTTTTCGACTTCAAAAAATTTGACATCCAAATCATCGTTTCCGTTCACCAAGCCAACCCATGCTGCGGGATAGGGGTTTAAGCCTCTTATATGGTTGTAGATCCTGTCTAAAGGTTGGTTCCAATCGATTTTTGTGTTTTCCTTGGTCAATTTTGGAGCCGATTTAAGTTCCGGTATTGACGGTTGTTCAATGGATTCAACTTTGTCTTTTTCTATTAGCTCCAAAGTCTCGATAACCAAACTGGAACCTTCTTCCATGAGTTTATCATGTAAGGATCCCGCCGTTTCGTTTTTACTGATTTCTACAGATTTCTGTAAAACAATTCTTCCGGTATCGATTTTTTCATCAATAAAAAAAGTCGTAACGCCCGTAATTTTTTCCCCATTTATTATTGCCCAGTTAATTGGCGCAGCACCGCGATATTGCGGTAATAGTGAAGCATGAAGATTGAAAGTTCCATATGTGGGTACTTTCCATACCATCTCGGGTAGCATTCGAAAAGCAATTACCACATGTACATCCGGATTTAATTTTTTTAATTCTGAAATAAACATCGGATCCTTTAAATTTGTGGGTTGGAGCACCGGTAAATTATTTTCAATCGCAAATTGTTTTACAGCCGATTCATGAATTTTCCTTCCTCTTCCCGCAGGTTTATCAGGAGCCGTTACCACCCCCACTACATTGTAGCTTGCTTCCACAATTTTCTTTAAACAAAAAACCGAAAATTCCGGTGTTCCCATGAAAACCAATCTTAATTCTTTCATAGATGTATTAATTTATATTTTTGAATGGGTGTAACTGTGATGATTTTTCGCTCCAATAAAAGTTTAATCGTTTCCAGAACGTGATTTTCCGAAAATCCCAAATCCCTCACCAATTCCCGAGAACTGTATGATCCGGTTTCCAACTGTTTAATAATAGCCGAATAAATATTTTTTATCTGTTCTACAGGTAATTTCTCGTTTAGTTTTGTGCAAACGGAACAAATTCCGCATGCTTGTGTTTTATCTTCTCCAAAATAGTGCAGGAGTTGTTCGCTCTTGCAGGTTTCTTCATTCCCAATATATTGTAAGACCGATTCTATTTTTGCTTCTTTACTTTTATTTTGCATTGATATTAAACGTAGAAAAGGGTTGATTGTGTGATCGTCTTCTCGTGGCACCAAGAAATTAATGCTAATATCATGTTCATTGTAATCTAAATCAATAATCTTCTCGGCTTGCATCCGAAGTAAAAGCTTGATAGTTTCAGAAATTTTTAAATTGACTTTCTCAGAAATTTTATCCAAGTCTATTTCAGTTTTGTTTTCATAAATTCCGCCATAAGAGCGAAGAATTGTTTTGACCAAAAGATCCATTGTTAGATTTTTTTCAAGATAAAAAAGCAATTCTTTGCTGGGAATTAAAAACTGGAGACTCAACTTTTTGTAAAACTCTTGCGAAAGTGCAATAATGCCGAATCTCTCCAGAACGGTAAGCGCATTATAGGTGATATTGGGTTTCAAATTGTACACTTTGCAAAAATCCGCAAAATTGAAATTGAATTTTTCACCTTCCCCTTCGCCATAAGCGATTCTGAAGTAACTGTTTAGTTTTTTATAAATCAGTTGGATATAATCTTTTGAAGGCAAAGACGAAAGAAATTGATTCTTCAGCCTAGGAATATCACTTGCATTGGTAATAATAATGGCAGCCGCTTCTTTTTCATCCCTTCCAGCTCTTCCCGCCTCTTGAAAATAACTTTCCAGACTTTCCGGAAGATTGTAATGAATAATGCAGCGCACATTCGATTTATCTATGCCCATTCCGAAGGCATTTGTGGCGACCATTACTCTCTTTTCCTCAAGAATCCATTGTTTAAGCTTATGCTCTTTTTCTGAATTTGAAAGTCCGCCGTGAAAAGCTGCAGAAGTGATTTTATTTTGATTTAAAAAATTGCTGATTTCAGTCGTTGCATTTCTACTACGAACATATACAATGGCAGATCCTTCATGAAGTCGCAGCATTTCCAACAAATAATAATTTTTATCATGGGCAGAAACGACCCGATAAGCAATATTTTTTCGTTCGAAAGATTTCTGGAAAATTGAAGGTTGCTTTAAATCCAACTGTTTAATAATATCTTCCAGAACGGTTTTGGTTGCCGTTGCTGTTAATGCCATCATTGGAACTTGAGGTTGCAGTTCTTTGATTTGGGCAATATTTAGATATGACGGTCTAAAATCGTGACCCCACTGTGAAATACAATGTGCTTCATCAATGGCTATCAGGTTCACGTTCATTTGTTTTATCCGTTGTTTCACCAAATCCTGCTGCAATCGTTCGGGAGACAGGTATAGAAATTTATAGTTTCCATAAATGCAATTGTCGAGCATCGCGTCCAAATCGGAGTAAGAAATACCTCCCGTTAAGGCAATGGCTTTGATACCTTTTTCCTTTAAAAAATTCACCTGATCCTGCATTAAAGCAATAAGCGGGGAGATGACGATGCATATTCCTTCTTGCATTAACCCCGGAATTTGAAAACACAAAGATTTTCCTCCGCCAGTGGGCATTAGGGCAACAACGTCTTTTCCTTCTTCAACTGAAGCTGTAATAATTTCTTCTTGTAAGCTTCTAAAGGATTCGTGTCCCCAGTATTTTTTTAAAATGTTTCTTGCTTCAGAAATCATTCTTCCATTTTTTCTAAAATGAAATGTACCCGATTCTCCAAAGTTTCGTGAGGGACTTCAACGACTTCATAACCTAAATCTTTATAAGTATTCACCAGAAAAGTGTGTATTTTCACGGCTTGGTCAAATGACTCGTATCTTTCATTGTCACAGGTGTAAATTTCCTTCCAGGGAGGTAAAAGAAAAATCATATCATATATATGATTTTTACAAGAATCGGAGAAAACGGGAGGATGGGTTGATTCAATATAGTCCAAATAAGCAACGACATCAGGTATTCCGCGATCTATAAAAATGTAGGGTTGTGAACAGCTTTCTGCTTCATGATATTGTTCAATACGTTTTTCCAAAAGCATTTTGCTGAACAACAACGGGTCTTCTAGAAAAAGTTGGGAAATTCCTTTTTCCTTTGCTTCTAAAATAATTTCCCTTGAGACTTCAGGTAAACACCTAAATCCTTTTTTCTCCAACAACTGAATTATTGAAGATTTTCCTGTACCGGGACCGCCGGTAATAATTATTTTTTTTCCTTGCACGCGGCAAATTTCGACATTTATGGTCAATTTAAAAAATTGACAATTAGTAGTATCTTTGCATAAACAAGATTTCTTATTAATATGAGCAACACCCCAAATCCAGAAGAGTTTTATGCTAAATTGAAAATTCAATTGGAAGAAACATCTTCTTGGCCAACTACTTATCTTTTTAAATTCATTGTTCCTTCAGAAGAATCCAAAATACTCCAAATTGAGAACACCTTCAACAATATGGGTGCCGTGATTACCAAAAAACTTTCTGGAAAAGGAAATTATACAAGTGTTTCCATAAATGTTATTATGGAAGGACCGGACGCAGTGATTGCAAAGTACCGGGAAATAGGAGATTCTGTAGAAGGGGTCATTTCATTATAATTGTAAAAAAATCCCCGATCCTTTAAATGCGTGGAGATTATTTAGTATTTTGCAGCTGATAAACTTACCAACGAAATTTCACCAAATTAAATTTCAATTTTGATACAAGAACTAGAATATAATTCCGAACGGAATAAATTGATTATTCCTGAATATGGTCGCCATTTACAAAAAATGGTGGAATACGCAATAAGCGTTGAAGATGATACAAAAAGAAATCAAGTGGCGAATTCCATTATTGCGGTTATGGGGAACCTGAACCCGCATCTTCGGGATGTTCCCGATTTTCAACATAAATTATGGGATCAACTTTTTATTATTTCTGATTTTAAACTCGATGTGGATTCACCATATCCGAAGCCCTCCAAGGAGATGCTTCAGCAAAGGCCTGAAAAAATGCCTTATCCTCAGAATTTTCCCAAATATCGCTTCTACGGAAACAACATCAAGAGAATGATTGATGTTGCCAATAGTTGGGAAGAAGGTGAGAAAAAAGAAGCTCTTATTTTCAACATCGCCAATCACATGAAGAAATCTTATCTCAATTGGAATAAAGATACAGTTGATGACAAGGCTATTTTTGATCATTTAAAAGAATTGAGTGGTGGTAAAATTGACTTGTTCAAAAAAGATGAAGATTTAAGCGAAGCCGCGAATTTATTGAGAGGTAACAAGAAATTTTCAAAGAGTAACGGTAATCCCAAAAAAACCAACCGTAACAACAACAGAAGTCGTAAACGTTTTTAATCATGGGTAGTTTTAAGATTGAAGGAGGGCATGCCCTAAACGGAAGCATCACTCCGCAGGGAGCGAAAAATGAAGCCTTACAAATTTTATGTGCGGTACTTTTAACTTCGGAAGAGGTTATAATCAACAACGTACCGGATATAATCGACGTAAATAAGCTTATTTCATTACTTGAAAATTTAGGTGTCAGAATAAAAAAATTATCCAAAGGATCTTTTAGTTTTCAAAGTAATGCCCTAAATCTGGATTACATGAAAAGTGACCAATTCCGTCAGGAGGGAAGTGGTTTAAGAGGTTCTATTATGATAGTGGGACCTTTGTTGGCTCGTTTTGGAAGAGGATTTATTCCGAGGCCGGGTGGAGATAAAATTGGAAGAAGAAGGCTTGATACGCATTTTGACGGTTTCATAAAATTAGGAGCCAAATTTGAGTACAACCGTAAAGAAAGATTTTATGGTGTGGAAGCAGCCCAAGGTTTAACTGGTGCCGACATGCTTTTGGAAGAGGCTTCCGTAACAGGAACCGCAAATATTTTAATGGCTGCTGTGTTGGCAAAAGGGAAAACGCAGATTTACAATGCCGCTTGTGAACCATACATTCAGCAATTATGTAAGATGCTCAATGCCATGGGTGCAAAAATAACAGGAATTGGCTCCAATCTTCTTGTAATAGAGGGCGTAGAATCTCTTAATGGTTGCACGCATACTATTTTACCGGATATGATTGAAATAGGTTCGTGGATTGGCTTGGCGGCAATGACGAAGAGTGAACTGACCATTAAAAATGTGAGCTGGGACAATTTGGGATTAATACCAACTACTTTTAGAAAACTCGGTATTCAAATTGAAAGGCGAGGAGACGACATTTATATACCTGCTCATTCGGATGGTTATGAAGTGCAAAACTTCATTGATGGTTCTATAATGAGTATCAGTGATGCTCCTTGGCCGGGATTTACACCAGATTTATTAAGCATCATTTTGGTAGTGGCTACACAAGCCAGGGGAAGTGTTTTAATTCATCAAAAAATGTTTGAAAGCAGATTGTTCTTTGTCGACAAATTAATCGATATGGGCGCTAAGATTATTTTATGTGATCCTCATAGGGCTACGGTGATCGGACATGATTTCAAACATACATTACGAGCTACAACAATGGTTTCTCCAGATATTAGAGCGGGAGTATCATTACTAATTGCGGCTCTTTCTGCGGAAGGAACCTCAATTATTCACAATATCGAGCAAATCGATAGAGGATATGAAAACATAGCAGAAAGATTACAGGCCATTGGTGCCAAAATTGAAAGAATCGCATAAGAAGAAACAAATCAATATAAGCGAAAAAGCTTCAGTCGAAACTGAAGCTTTTTTGTTTTTAAAAATCGAATCGTTCTAACCTAATTCGAATTTCTCCTTTTTCGTGAACAAATCATATTTCTTGATCATCTTAGCAGTTTTTTCCGGAAGTTTATCTTCCCATCCTTCTTCTCCATCTACAATCATTTGCAAAACTTCACGAGAGAAAATATCCAATACTTTCGGATCGTAATCCTCAATATCCACTACTTTTCCATTATATTTAAAGAATTTGTACAATTCTTTCATTCGAGGATGTACTTTCAGGTTTTCACTCGTAATAATTTCTCCTGTTTCCGTGTCTTTCAATGGGTAGAGGTACACTTTTAAATCCTTGAAAAATAATTTGCCAAAAGCTTCCAAAATTCCGCCACTTAGATGTCGGTAGTACTTTTCATCAAAAATTTCGACCAAATTATTGACACCCATGGCAAGTCCCATGCGCTTCTTAGTATATCTAGAAAAATATTCGACCACCTTATAATATTCTTGAAAATTGGAAATCATCACCGTTTGACCCAAAGAACACAACAATTCTGCTCTGTCCATGAAATCTCTTTCATCAATTTCCCCTTCAGCACGAAGATTGGACAGGGTAATTTCAAATATAACCTCGGTATTTTCTTTGGATACCTTGTTTTCGTTTAGAAAAAGTTCCAAACTACGTTCATACATATCCATGTTAACTTTGGTCACTGGACGAAAACTTCCGCGTAATGCCAAAATATTCTTTTTGTACAAAATGCTGGCAGGCAGCACATTATTTCCGTTCGGAGCAAACATTACAGCCTCTGTCATGCCATTTTTTACCAGTTGCAAACTCATTAACCGGTTATCGACATTTTCAAATCGAGGACCTGAAAAATTAATAGTATCGATTTCAATCTGGTCTTTGTCCAAATGATCATAAAGATACCTCAATAATTTTTTCGGGTTATCATATTTATAATAGGCGCCATAAATAAGGTTTACACCTAAAATCCCCAAGGTATTCTGCTGTAACCTGGCGTCGTTTTCATGGAAGCGAACATGCAGGCTAATTTCATTATAATCCTCCTTCGGATTAACCTGGTATCTAATGCCAACCCACCCGTGACCTTTATATTTCTTTGTAAAATCTATGGTCGCCACAGTGTTGGCAAAACTGAAAAAAAGTTTATTTGGATGTTTTTCCCTTGAAATACGTTCTTCAATAAGTTTCATCTCATGGGACAACATTTTCTTCAACCTATTTTCGGTTACATATCTTTGATTTTCTTCAACACCATAAATAGCATCACTAAAATCCTTGTCGTATGCACTCATCGCTTTTGCGATTGTTCCTGAAGCACCACCAGCTCGAAAAAAATTTCGTACAGTTTCCTGACCAGCACCAATTTCTGAAAAAGTGCCGTAAATATTTTCGTTAAGGTTTATGCGGAGTGCTTTAGATTTAATTGAGGGAATATCTTCAAATTCCCTGTCGCCCATAATTGTAATTGGCATAACTTTTCTTTCTTTCAGGCATAATTAGCTTATCAAAGGTAGTGAAATGGCGGCCTAAACAAAAAAAATAATCATTACTTTTGTTTAAAATTTATAGGTTGGAAATTACTTTTTTAGGAACCGGAACTTCTCAGGGAATCCCAGTAATTGGGAGCAATGATCCAGTTTGTTTAAGTAATGATCCAAAAGATAAAAGGTTAAGGGTTTCAGCTTTAGTTAAATGGGATGACTCAACATTTTTGATCGATTGCGGACCAGATTTCAGGCAGCAAATGTTATCAAATCCAGTTGAAAAAATTGACGCCATTTTTTATACACACGAGCACAGTGATCATACGGCCGGGTTGGATGATATTCGTCCTTTTTTTTTCAAACAAGGAAATATTCCTATTTATGCAAATGAAAGGGTAATCAAATCCCTCCAAAAACGTTTCGATTATATTTTTTCTTTAGATGATAAATATCCTGGTGCTCCCGGTGTTGAGGAACATGTTGTAACTGACAATGCTTTTTTGGTAAATCAGAAGAAAATAATTCCAATTCGGGTTTTGCACATGGACTTAGAGATTTTAGGCTATCGGATGGGTAAGCTTGCGTACGTTACAGATGCCAAAACAATTCCGGAGACAGAATTTTATAAATTCGAAAATTTGGATGTTTTAGTGATAAACGCGCTTAGAAAGACAAGCCATTATTCTCATTTTAACTTAGAAGAAGCCTTGGCCTTTATTAAAAAAGTTTCGCCTAAACGCGCTTTTCTTACCCACATAAGCCATAAACTGGGTTTTCATGAGGAGGTTCAGAAAGAACTGCCTGAAAATGTATTTTTGGCATACGACAATTTAAAAATCAAAATTTAAAATGAAAAAATCACTGTTCCTTTACTTATTCGTTTTTGCGCTTTTAATTATTGTTTTTCAGTATGTAAATGCCAGAAAAATGTTGGAAGCCAAAAATGATACAATTCAAGACTTGCAAGAGGAAGCAAAGGAAAACAGTCAGATTACCGATTCCTTGGAAAATGAGAATGTAAATCTTCAATATTTTTCATTGTTGAAAAATGATAGGTCCATGACCTTTTTTGAGAAGAAAGGTTTTGAAGCTGATCAAATTGCAAAAGCATTGGGAGATGCCATAATTGAACAGAATACCGCCAACGAAGACAATCCTTTAGTGCCTTTTGCAGGGATGAAGGATAAAATGCGCATCAATAAAATCAAGGTACTGAACCACAAATGGATTATTGCCAATTTTACCGATGGACAATATTGGGGTGAGGTTTTTCTCTCATACGAAATCAATGAAAACAATGAATTCGTTTTTAATGTAGAAAAAGCTTTTCTGTATCCGCAGGATTAAATTCTTTCCTGAAGCCAATTTTTTAAATCGAAAAAGTTTTGAGGAGCAACGCCATGGCCAACCGGATATTCTTTGTAAACAAAATCCAAATTCAGGTCTTTTAAAAATTCCGTTGATTTTCTTGCCCAATCCACAGGAATCACTTGATCAACCGTTCCGTGGGAACAAAAAAATGATAAACCGGAAAAATCATTTTGTTTGAAACCTTCTTTTAAAATTCCTTCATTTACGTAACCACTTAAAGCAATCACATTTTTTATTTTATCAGGATAAGAAAGTGCTACTGCATAACTGAGAATGGTTCCTTGACTAAATCCGATTAGTGTTACATTGCTTTCATCAACAGGATATTCCTTGATAATTTCATCCAAAAAACCGACAATTTTTTCTCTTGAAGAAATAGCTTGCGCATCGTCACTGAACTTACCGTTTACATTGTCAAAATAAATTGCGTACCACGCATGACTCATCCGTTGTAATTCATACGGTGCTCTTGCGGATACAATGAAAGCTTCATCAGGAAGTTCATTGGCAAAGCCGAATAAATCTTCTTCGTTGCTACCATATCCGTGTAAAAGCAGAATCAACGGATTTTTTTCCAAAATGACTTTGGGTTTTTTTATAAGATGAAAAAGCGAAGTTTCTTGAGAATGCATAACTATTTTTTTGAACTGAATATTTTCTGAATATAAGTCCCTACCAAAGGAACTTCTTTCGTTGACCCTTGAATCGCAGAAATTATGCCGTATCCCCACAAAACCATCACAAAAATGTAAAATGGGAGGGAAATAAAAACACTATTGAAACCGCCGACCAAAATACCAATGAGAAATATGAGAATATCTAGACCAAGCGCTTGACGGATGTGAAAAGCCGCAAACTTATCTTTGGGTTCAATGTTCATAAAAGCAGCTATTATTGTTCCCACAAAAGTGATGTAAGCAATTACAGCAATAGATTTTCCTTCTGAAGTTTCAGCCTGCATAGCGAGATTTTTGATTTTATTATTGATTTGCGACAAACATTCCTTTGGAAAAAATACCAAAAACTTTTCCTTTCAATTCTTGATTTAAAAAAATGCTGTTTTCCGAAGTTGAAAAAATATGATTTTTTGAAAACACATAATTTTCATTGGGGTCGAAGAAAGTAAAATTTGCTTTTTTACCTTCTGAAATTATCGGACTTTCAATTCCGAACCTTTCTCTTCCCGCTGTTAAAAGTTCAATCGTTAATTCTAAAGGAAAAATATTGTTCAATGCTCCAAAAGCCGATTCCAAACCAATCGTTCCAGGTAAGGCATTGTCAAATTCCACTTTTTTATTTTCAATATCAATTGGATCATGGTCACTCATTATCATATCAATAATTCCTTCTGAAACTCCTTTTTTTAAGGCTTCTACGTCGTTCTGAGTTCTAAGTGGTGGCAATACTTTGGTTCTCGTATCAAAATCGCTTAAAAGATCATCTGTGAGCAAAAGGTGATGAATTGCAACACTACATGTGACATCCAGTTTCTTGGCTTTTGCGGCTTTTATTAACTCGACGGATTTCGCCGTGGAAATTCCAGGAATATGTAATTTACCTCCCGTATATTCCAAGATATATAGATCGCGCGCAATTTGAAGTTCTTCGGCAAGTGCAGGAATTCCTTTCAATCCTAAAAAAGTACTGTTTACATTTTCATTGACCTGCCCACTTCCCGCTATTTTATTGTCCTGTGGAAAAGATTGTATGAGCGCATCAAAATTCTGTGCATATTGAAGTGCTATTTTAAGCAAATTGGGATTTTCTATTGATTTTTTATAATCGCCGAAAGCGACTGCCCCTGCTTGCTGCATATCGTACAATTCCGCTAAATCTTTCCCTTCACTGTTTTTTGTGAGCGCGCCCATTGGAAATAAATCCACGGCATTCCCAGATGCTTTTGAGAATATATAAGAAATGGCACCTCTGTTATCAGTCGCCGGGGTGTTGTTTGGGTTCATCAATATGGTTGTAAACCCGCTTTTGGCGGCCGTTAGCAATCCGTTCTCAATGGTTTCCCGTTCTTCATGCCCTGGTTCCCCAAAACTCACACTGCTATCAAACCAACCTTTTGAAACATATAGGTTTTCGCAAGAAATTGTTTTATCCGCTTCAATATCAATTGAATCCGAAATTTTTTGGATGATTCCGTCTTCAATTAAAATATCCACTGTTTTATTGTTCCAATCGTTTCCTTTGTCTATAATTTTAGCAGATTTAATAAGCGTTTTCATTTCAGGAATTTTAGGATCAGCATTTCGATTAGTAAAAACAGCAGTGCAAAAATAACAAACCATTTCCACAGTTCGCTAATATTGTTTTCTGAATAAATTTCACCAATCACTTCTGAAATTGATTCATTGGTTTCTATGTTTTTTCCGTTTTTTAAATCTGAGTAATTCAATATGTTTTCACTCCGATCCAAGTTGTAACTGATATTTGCCACAGGAACCTCTTCTTTTACGACTGAAAAATTCCCTGGAATATCCGGTAGTTCATTGGTGGTTATAGAAACATTGTTGGAAAACGATTGTTGTAACGGAATAAAATTCATTGCTTCGGATTTGATTTCCAAAATCTCATCTTTTTCAAGCGCAACGGGAATGTTGATCACATTTTCATCCCCTAAAACGTAGTACAGTTTTTTCTCTCCCAAAGTAGATTTTCCAATATTAAAAAGAGTGGGAACAATCAAAGGAGAATTCTGAAAATTCGAATTTTTCTTGTCTAAAGCCGCGGTAAATAAATAAATGTTTTTCTGCTGAATCAAAAAAGCCTTATTGTCTTCAAAACTTAGAATCGGGATCCCTCCATTTTTTATTTCAAAAAAAGATTGGACTTTGGGATATTCAAAATTATCGACTTTCGCATCAAAAACACCTTCGTAAACTGGATGGGAAAATGAAATATTCGCAACGAGTTTCTGTTGATTCTTTTTCTGTGAAAGAGGAGGAATGTTCAACTCGTAAAAAAGTTTGTTGTAGTTCTCAAGATTACTTTCCGAATCGGGAATGATTAAAATTCCGACGTTCTCGGATATTAAATTTTCAATAGTTTCTGAAAGACTTTTGGGAATTGTTTTCAACTGATTCAAAACAATAAAATCCGAATTTGCCAAATCCTTATAATTCACTTCTCCTGATTGAAAGGAAGAAAATGAGAAATCCGGTTCTGTGAAAATCCGATGAAGAAAATCGTCATCAGCTTCATTTATCGCAATAATATTGACAGGTTCTGGTTTTTCAATTGTGAAAAAAAGTTCGTTGTCGAATTGAAGATTTTTATCATTCACTAAAATTTTTCCTACAATCTCATTATTCGGTAGGGAAATTATTGCGGAAGTTTTATTGTTTTCCAAAAATTCAACGCCTGTTTTTGCAATCAATTCATCTTTATTGTAAACAGAAACGGCAGCATCAGTTACGATATTTCCGCTCTTTGAAAGCTGAACGTATAAGAATTTGCCCGTATTTTTGGTTTCCAAAAAAGCAGTATCAATCGAAATATTCGAAACATTTTCCGGCTGAAGTTTAATTAAATGAGTTTTAAATCCAAGGGAATCAAAATCTGGACTTCCCATTTTCTTCTGAAAATCCGAAATCAAGATGAAATGTTTGTCGGTATTTTTCAATTCTGAAAACTGCGTACCTGCTTTCAAACCAATAGATTTTAAATCCAACGAATTCGGACTGAAATTAATTTGCAGCAACTCCTTCTTAGCGGAACTGATAGAAATGTCTTTGAAAGTTTTATCATTGGTAAATAAGCTAAAGGTTTGATCCTCAGGCATTGTTTCCAATAATTCTTGAACACTTCTTTCAAGCAATCTGCCTTTGTTTCCCGTTGCTTCCATACTGTAGGAATTGTCCAAATAAATAAGCACTTCTTGTTCTTGAAGCGCGTTTTCAGAATTCAAAAAATACGGTTGAGCGAAAGCGATTACAAGTGCCGCCAAAAACAACATTCTTGTTAAAAGTATCAGCCATTTTTTCAATTTGGAACTTTTTCTCGTCTGAAGAGAAATCTTTTTTAAAAATTTCAGATTTGTAAAAGCCTCTTTTTTAAACTTTCGAAGTTGAAAAAGATGAATAAGAATCGGAATGAGGAGAAGAAATAAGGCGTAAAGTAATTCCGGGTACTTGAATTGCATGTTCCAAATAAATTTTTCAAATATAGAAAATTAAAATCCGAAGCAGAAGACTTATTAAAACTTCTCGAAAACCCCAAGTCCAAACAAGGCGAAATCGTATTTTACTGGATCGGTTGCGTCTAATTTCCGAAGGGAAAAATCCAATTCTGCCAATGCTTTTGCGTCGTTTTGTTTCCGCTTCAACAAATTTAATTTCCTTGCCACGTTACCCGAGTGCACATCTAGGGGACAAGACAATAGGGAAGGGGAAATATTTTTCCAAAGTCCGAAATCAACACCTTTATTATCATTTCTAACCATCCATCTCAAATACATATTGATTCTTTTTGCCGCGGAATTTTTTGCAGGATCACTGACGTGTTTTTCTGTTCGCGAAAGATGCGGTAGTTCAAAAAATACTTTTTTAAAGTTTGAAATTGAAGGTTGAAGCGAAGAATCGGTAATATTTTTCGTGAAAACTGCTTCTAGACCATTATGGTTTGAATAAATGTTTTGGAGCGATTTCAGAAAATACTTTAAATCACTGCTGTTGAAAGTCCGGTGGACAAATCCGTCCAATGTTTGCAAATCATTCTGTGAATGATTCATCACAAAATCAAAAGGTTGATTATCCATCAATTCCATTAAACCAAAAGCATTTTTTAAGATCCCTTTTCGGTTTCCCCAAGAAATGGTAGCGGTCAGAAAACCTGCAATTTCTATATCTTCTTTTTTGGAAAAACGATGCGGAATTGAAATAGGATCAGATTCAATAAAATCCGGCGTATTGAATTCTTCAACTTTTGCATCCAAAAAATCTTTTAATTCGTGTTTAGGAATCATTGTTTTAATCGTAGTGGAAAATGAGTTTGGAAATCTTGGATTCAGAAAACGATATTTCCATCAACCATTGTTAATTTTCTATCGGCCATATCCGCGAGATCCTTGTTGTGCGTGACAATCACGAAAGTCTGTCCGAATTCATCTCTCAGTTTAAAGAAGAGTTTGTGCAGGTTCTCGGCCGATTCACTGTCCAAATTACCCGAAGGTTCATCCGCAAAAATAACAGCAGGTTTGTTCATTAAAGAACGCGCAACGGCAACTCTTTGCTGCTCTCCACCACTTAATTCATTGGGTTTATGATCTGCACGTGGCAAAAGTCCTAAAAAGTCCAACAATTCCTTGCCTCTTTTTTCGGCTTCCGCCTTTGATTTTTTATTGATATAAGCCGGGATACAAACATTCTCCAAAGCCGTAAACTCAGGCATTAATTGATGAAATTGGAAAATAAAACCAATATGTTCATTTCTGAATTTTGACAATTCGTTTTCCGAGAGCTTATAAATGTCGGTACCATTGATGATTAATTGAGAGCTATTTTCTTTTTCCGGCAAATCCAAAGTGCCAAGAATTTGTAATAAAGTGGTTTTTCCAGCTCCAGAAGGACCTACAATAGAAACTATTTCGCCCGATTTAATTTCAAGATTCACACCTTTAAGTACGTGCAAATCATCATAATATTTCTGGATATTGGTGGCCTTTATCATTTTTGAATTTAAAAGATGTGAATGTACTTATAATTGACAAATTCAGCAAAAATGAACACGGTTAAAATGGGTTTAAAAAGTAGGTGCAAACGCATAATGTTTCTTATTTTTATTGAAAATTACATTATGTCGAGTCAAAATTTAGAGAAAGCGACTTTTGCGGGAGGATGTTTCTGGTGTACGGAAGCGGTTTTTCAACGTGTAAATGGAGTAGAGAATCTGCGCTCGGGATTTACTGGTGGCAATATTAAAAATCCTCCTTATCGGGAAGTGGTAACAGGAAGGACCGGGCATGCTGAATCGATTGAATTGCTTTTTGATCCCGAAGTGATTTCTTATAAAGATTTGCTCTATATTTTCTTCACCACACACGATCCAACTACCTTGAACCGGCAAGGAAATGATGTTGGAACACATTACCGAAGTGCTATTTTTTACCATGATGAAGCACAAAAAAAATCCGCAGAAGAGGTCATAACTGAATTGAGCAAACAACAAATCTTTAACAATCCCATAGTGACAACCATTTCTGAAGCCGGACCTTTTTATGAAGCCGAAGAATACCATGAAAATTATTACAATTTAAATTCGGACCAACCTTACTGTCAGGTAGTCATCGGACCAAAAATTCAGAAATTGCGGAATTCATTTGCCAATAAACTTAAAAGTCAGCAGTAAATATGGAAAGTTTGAAAAGGAAAGAACATTGGGAGCATATTTATACGACCAAAAATCAAAATGAGGTCAGTTGGTACCAACCCGTTCCTCAAGCTTCTTTGGATTTTATTCGTGATGCCAATTTGCCCAAAGATGCCAAAATCATTGATGTTGGCGGTGGCGACAGTCTATTGGCAGATTATTTAATGGATTTGGGTTATACCGATATCAGTGTGCTGGATATTGCAGCGCCATCCTTAGAGAAAGCAGTAAAACGTTTGGGAAAAAATGCGGAAAAAATAAAATGGATTATTGCTGATGTCACCACTTTTCAACCATCAGAAATTTATGATTTATGGCATGATCGAGCTGCTTTTCATTTTTTGAATGATGAAAAACAGATTGAATCTTATGTGCAAACGGTAAATAAAAGCCTATCAGAAAACGGAAAAATGGTCATTGCAACTTTTTCAATCGACGGCCCAAAAAAATGTAGTGGAATTGAGGTGAAACAATACAATGAACTGAGCTTGAACAATGTTTTTAGCGGATTTTTTCAGAAGGAAAAATTTGAATATATTGATCACGAAACGCCCAACGGACAGATCCAGAATTTTCTGTTTTGTCGGTTTTCAAAAATTTAAAGAGTAGAAAATTAAAGTTGGGTCAACTTGTTTCTATGGTAATATTTTTTCCGAAACCAAAAAGAAACCCTTACCAACAAAATTAACGCAGGAACTTCAACCAATGGCCCAATAACCCCTGCAAATGCTTGTCCAGAATTCAGTCCGAAAACTGCAATGGCAACTGCAATCGCCAATTCAAAATTATTTCCAGCTGCCGTAAACGCAACAGAAGTTGTTTTGTCGTATTCGGCTCCAGTTGCTTTTGTGAAGAAGAAACCTATAACGAACATAAGCGTAAAATAGAGGAGAAGTGGTACCGCTATAATTAAAATATCCATTGGGATTTTTACAATCATTTCTCCTTTTAACGAAAACATGACCACGATGGTAAACAAAAGTGCGATTAACGTGATTGGTGAAATCGTGGGAATAAATTTTTGCGCGTACCATTCTTCGCCTTTGAGTTTTACCAAAATCGTCCGACTTAAAATTCCCATAGCAAACGGAATTCCGAGGTAAATAGCAACACTTTCGGCAATTGTTCCTATTGAAATGTCCACTATTGCACCTTCAAAACCGAAATAGGGTGGAAGTACGGTAATAAAAATCCACGCATAAAAACTATATGCGAAAACTTGAAAAATACTGTTTAAAGCCACCAAGCCCGCTCCGTATTCGCTACTGCCTTCTGCTAAATCGTTCCATACGAGGACCATGGCAATACAACGTGCAAGTCCAATTAAAATCAATCCGACCATATATTCCGGATAATCACTTAAAAAAGTAATGGCCAGAACGAACATTAGAATGGGACCAATAATCCAGTTTAGAACAAGTGAAATGGATAAGATTTTTGTATTACGAAAAACCGTTGGCAGTAGGGAAAAATTGACTTTTGCCAGAGGCGGATACATCATCAAAATCAATCCAATGGCGATGGGAATATTTGTAGTTCCGCTACTGAATGAATTAACCATTTCTGGAAAGGACGGAGTAAAATAACCAATTCCGACACCTAACGCCATAGCAAGGAAAATCCATAAGGTCAAATAACGATCGAGAAAAGCTAATTTTTTAGATGCCATTTTTAAGATTTGATTTGTGAAAAAACATACGACATTTCTGTTGCAATTTTTAAATTGGTCTCGTTGTATTTTTCCGCTTGTTCCGGAGTGTTATCGAAGATTTTAGGATCTTCATAAGTAATCGGGATTCTTTTTTCAGCACCAGCAATAAAAGGACAGCCTTCATCTGCGTGGGAACAGGTCATGACCGCCGCAAAAGTTGAATTCGGATTAAAATCATCATCGAATGTTTTTGAGAATCCAATTATGGGATGTTGATTTTCGGCAAATTTGATACTGTAAACGGGATTTTTACCTTCTGAAATTAGTTTTATCTTAAAACCAGAATTTTCCAGAGTCTTGGCAATCATAGGAAATAAAGCTGTTGCTTCTGTACCTCCCGAATAGCAGAAAATATTTTTGATCTTGAAAAAATGAGCGAAGGTTTGAGCCCAAACCTGTGATAAATGGCTCCTGCGTGAATTATGTGTACAAATAAAATTTATGCGAATTTCTTCTCTAATGTCAATTTTTTGCTGAATGAAATCCACAAGCGGTTTTAATGCATCTTTTCGTTTTTCTGAAATGATTTCAACGTTTAAAGTCGAAATCAATTCATCCAATTTTTTGTGAAGAGTCATAATTAAACTTTTTTAGCAACAGCCGCTATCAGGTGTGCATCTAGAAGAATTTTGTAACTCAACCAATTTAAGCTTTGGCTTTTGCGAAGGCACTCCACAATTATCTTTTGCTAGACAATCTGTGTTTTTAGAGGTAAGCAGAAAATTTTTTCCGTTAAAGTCCATTCCAAATTTCTCAATCGTCTGTCCTTGATATTCTACTTCAATCTCCAGATCTTCTAGATTTAGGATTTTTTCTGATAACTCGATGATGTCTACAAGTTTTTCGGGATGCAACCGATGGTTATAATCGTTCGCATTCCAAAGCTGAAAATTTATAACCTCCTCATTACGAACAGTTCCGCCACAATCAATAAAATGTTTACTGATTTTCCCGATTTCCGTTACATGAAAATGACTTGGTACCAACTCAGCATTTGGTAATTGAAAACCGATTGTTTTTAGTCCACGTAAAATTGATTTTACCTCTGAAAGTTTCATGATTTTTGTTTTTGATTAGTTATTTAACAGCACTCGGTTTGATTAATTTCCTGATCCAAAAAATGAAGCAGCAAAGTCTTCATTTTTGTCCAGTTTTCTGGATTGATGCAATAGCAAACGCTGGTTCCTTCAACCGTTCCTTTGATTAAACCCAAATTTTTCAGTTCTTTTAAATGTTGGGAAATAGTTGGCTGAGCTAGGCCAATAACGTCAACCAAATCTCCGCAAACACAAGTATTTATCTTGAATAAATGTTGCAGAATAGCCACTCTTGCAGGATGTCCCAAAACTTTTGCAAACAAGGCAATGTCATTTTGATTTTTGGAAAAATTTTCGGTTTTACTGATACCCATTTTACTCATTGTTTCATTGTTTCATTGCAATATTACGATTAATATTTAATTATAAAAATAAAAGATTCTTAATTTTGGTATATTTATTGAATGCTGATACTCAAATAAATGCTATGAAAAAAACAAATTTATTTAAAGGTCTGCTCTATGATTTTATAGGAATGGCTACTGTTGCGATTCCGTTTATAGGTCCTTTTCTTGATTTAATCTGGGCACCGATCGCAGCGAGAAAAATGTCTAAAATGTATCCCGGTAAAAAAGGAAAAATAGCATCCATTTTGCTTTTTATCGAAGAGATATTGCCAGGAACCGATATTATTCCTTCTTTTACATTAATGTGGTTGTACACGTACGTTTGGCAAGCTAAAAAAGAAGAATCTGTTATTGTTGTCAAATAACATAAAGAATTGACAGAAATATAAAAAGCTGAAGATTTCTCTTCAGCTTTTTTTTGGTTTCATAAATCAAACAATCCGCTTTATGACTCGTAATCGGTGGGTATGTTTCTGTTTTTCAGGATTAAAAATTCCGTGATGATCCAATCTATCAATTCGGACTTTCCCATGTGCGTGAATAATGTAATTGTCTTTCATGATGATTCCGACATGCGTGATAACACTTTCTTCATTATCAAAAAACGCCAAATCCCCAGGTTCACTTTCTTCTATAAAACTCAACGCATCTCCTTGTGTGGCTTGTAAAGACGCATCTCGCAACAAAGAGTAACCATTCAATTTATACACCATTTGGGTAAATCCGCTACAGTCTATCCCGAAAGGCGTTTTACCACCCCACAAATATGGAGCGTTTAGGTATAAAAAGGCGGTTTCGACCAGATTTGATTTATTTTTTGTTCCAGAAAGCGTGTTCCCTTCATATTGGTGGTTCAAAAAGTTGATGCAATTTAAACTGGCACCAATCGGGACTGGTATCAAACCCGTTTCGGCGGAAACATAATCGATTAAATCCGCAGAATAAGAAGTGGGTTCATTTTTAAGTTTTAAAAAATCAGCTTCAGAAATCGGGACAAATTGTTTATTGTCGACCCAACCTTCATACGAATCGAAATGTAACCGTATTTTGCTCCAATTCTTTTTTGATTCGATGATTTCAAATAAGTCCCCATAAATAAGTTGGGAAACCATTTCACTTCTATCTGATGATTCGATCCGAAGCGGGACAATACTCAAATTGCAAATTCCGAATTGCATTTTATTTTTTAAAATGAAAAATTACGCTCTTTCTATAACCATTGCTGAAGCACCGCCACCACCATTACAGATAGCCGCTGCACCAATTTTTGCATTATTCTGTTCAAGAACATTGATGAGTGTAACAATAATTCTAGCACCGGAACAACCAAGAGGATGTCCCAAAGAAACGGCGCCACCATTTACATTCACCTTTGAGTCATTTAATCCTAGAATTTTCATATTTGCCAATCCCACAACTGAAAATGCTTCATTGAACTCAAAAAAGTCAACATCGTTCAACGAAATACCAGATTTATCAATCGCTTTTGGTAACGCTTTTGCTGGTGCAGTTGTAAACCATTGAGGTTCTGATGCCGCATCCGCAAAACCTTTTATGCTTGCCAATACCTTTAATCCCAACTCATTTGCTTTTTCCCTGCTCATAAGAACCAGTGCTGCTGCACCGTCGTTAATAGTAGATGCATTTGCAGCTGTTACGGTTCCCTCTTTCGTGAATGCGGGTCGTAACGAAGCGATCTTGTCCATTTTTACATTTTTGTACTCTTCATCTTGGCTCACAACAATTGGTTCTCCTCTTCGCTGAGGTACTTCCACAGGAACTATTTCATTATCGAATTTTCCATCTTGCCAGGCTTTTGCAGATCTTTCGTATGACTGAGTAGCAAATTTATCTTGGTCTTCACGCGAAAATTTATGTTCTGTGGCACACATATCGGCGCAAACTCCCATTGCATTTTGATCGTATGCATCTGTAAGGCCATCTTTCTGCATTCCATCAATCAATTGAGCAGGACCAAATTTTGTTCCGTTTCTCATATGAATATAATGTGGGATTTGGCTCATGTTTTCCATTCCACCGGCAACCACTATTTCTGAATCACCATTATTGATGGACTGAACTGCCATCATTATAGATTTCATTCCACTCGCACAAACCTTATTAACTGTTGTGCATGAAACCGTATTTGGAATTCCCGCACCCAATGCTGCCTGTCTGGCTGGAGCTTGTCCCACTCCGGCTTGCACCACATTTCCCATCAAAACCTCATCAACCATTTCAGGTTTCAAATTAATTTTTGATAAAGCTCCTTTTATTGCAATTGAACCCAATTGTGTTGCTGAAACAGTTGAAAGACTTCCTAAAAAGCTTCCAATAGGTGTTCTTGCTGCACTAACTATTACTACTTCTTTATTCATTGTATTTGATTTTCTAAATGCGAATTTAATCAATTTATAAGGAACATCACAATGCGAATCTGCAACATTAAAATTTAGTACATTTGAAAATTACTATTCAAATTATGAAGAACTTCATCAATTCTTTTTACAAGAACCAAGGTGTAATTTATAAAGTCTTTCTTTTTTTGGTTACCACCGTTTTGGTAGTATACCTTTTTCCCAAAGGAGGGAAATTTAAATATGAAATACCTAAGGGAAAGCCTTGGCAATATGATAATCTTTATGCTCCTTTTGATTTTGCCATTTTAAAAACCGAAGAAGAAATCGCTGCGGAAAAGCAGGAAATAAAAGACAAACATATTCCTTATTACGACTATAGTGAATCAATCGTAGAAACAGTTGAGCAAAATTTGGAATCTGAATTCAGGAAGGTTTTTCCCGATAGTATTTTAATTGGTAGTGAGTGGAGGTTAAAGAAATTTGCAAATGATTTTATAGCCGAGGTATACGAATTCGGTGTTTTGCAAGAGGTGGATCCTTTGGAACCCAATGAATTGATTTTTTTAAAACGAGGAAATGAAGCGAATGAGACCGTTTATGATAAAGTAGTAAAGCAAAAGGAAATTAGAAATATTCTCAACGAGAAAATAAGAAAGGAAAATCTGAATGAGTTCCAACCCTATTTGTTGGAGCTTTTTTTCAATTTAATAAAACCGAATGTAGTTGCTAATGAAAGTCTTACTCAAAAGGAATTAGAGAGTAAACTTAAAAATATTTCCTATACCAAAGGAAGTATAGAAAGAGGAACCATAATTGTTGCAAAAGGAGAAGTGGTTGAAGGTGAAAAAATGCAGATTCTCCAATCCCTACGTGCCGAATACGAGTCGCAAGTTTGGAGCGAAAACAATTACATCTGGGTAGTTAGTGGATACACATTATTGGTATCGCTATCGTTGCTCATTCTTTTGTTGTTCATAAAAAGATATAGAATTGAAATATTTGAAAATAATGTAAAAATCACCTTTATTTTTTTCAATATCATCTTAATGGTGCTTTTGACAACTTTTGTTGTACAATTCGATTTTAAATATGTTTATGTCGTTCCGCTCTGTATTTTACCACTTACCTTAAAAGCTTTTTTCGATCCTAGATTAGGGCTTTTCACACACGTTATAACTGTTTTATTACTGGGATTTGTTGTCCCTAACAGTTATGAATATATGTTTTTGCAAATAATAGCTGGAATTGTTACTATTCTATCGGTTTCGGAGTTGTATAAACGTGCTAATTTATTTATATCAGTAGGACAGATTACTCTTATTTACATTCTTTCTTATTTTTCGTTTACGCTTATAAGGGAGGGTAATATCACAGAATTGAACCCAGAAGTGTTATTGATGTTTTTCTTGGCAGGTTTGGCTACTTTATTTGTCCAACCGTTAATTTACGCCTATGAAAAATTATTCGGACTGGTTTCAGATATGTCACTTTTAGAACTTTCGGATACCAACTCAAAATTACTACGCAAATTATCTGACAAGGCACCAGGAACATTCCATCATTCCTTAAATGTGGCAAATTTAGCGGAAGCAGCAGCCAGTGAAATAGGAGCCAATACACTTTTGGTAAGAGTTGGGGCTTTATATCACGACATTGGAAAAATGGACAATCCAACGTATTTTACCGAAAACCAAACTACTTCCGTGAATCCGCATGATGAGATTCCTCCAATAGAAAGTGCGAATATTATAATAAACCATGTGATCCGCGGAATTGAAATTGCCAAAAAATACAATATTCCCGATAGGATTATCGATTTCATCCGAACCCATCATGGAACTACTACAGTTTACTATTTTTTGATGAAAGAGCGAGAATCAAATGAGGAATTCGAAGAGAAGGAATTTCAATATCCAGGTCCTATTCCTTTCAGTAAGGAAACAGCAATACTTATGATGAGTGATAGCGTAGAAGCAGCGAGTAGAAGTTTGAAAGAGCCGACATCAACACTGATTGAAAATTTTGTGGAAAAAATCATAAATAAGCAAATGGAGGAGGGGCAATTTTTGAATTCGGATATTACATTTAAGGAAATACAGATTATAAAAAAGGTGTTAAAAAGAAAGCTTAATAATATCTTTCACCTTAGGGTAGAATATCCTGAATAGACCTCTTATTCAATATTGAGGATATTTATGGTCTCACCTCTAAACACAACGGAATCCCCGGGGGATTTTCCCTCCAACTCTTTGTATAAAGGTGCTTCTGAAGAAATGCAATAAACAGAACTTCCATCATCCAAATTAATTTTTCCAAGAGCTACCGAGACAAAAAAATAAGTTTTATTGGTTTCAATAATGCTACCTTTGCCTATATACTGGTTTTTCTTTTTTGGATCAATGTTAAGCAGAATCTCTTTCATCTCCCTTGCAATATTCAATTGATTTGATATTGATTCAACATCTCCTAAAATTTCTCCTGCACCAGTTTCTTCTTCGTAATTGTTACTCATTTCTTCGGAAGAGGTTTCCTGTTTCTCCTTTAATTCCTTTGAATATTTGTTGATTCTTTGGTTGATAATGTCAAGGTTTTTAAAATACAGTTCTTGCTTATTGATGCTCATGATTATATTTTTTTCCTAAATTAAAGAACTGAACTACCACTGGATAATGATTTGCAAAAGTTTAATAAAAAAAGCTGCTTTTTTCAAAGCAGCTTTTTGATGGAAATAGGAGAGAAGCTCTCTTTACCTATTTTAATTATTTGTTCTTAATTCAATTTGAATGTAACTCTTCTTACTAATTGTCTAGCTTCAGAAGAAGATTTATCTACAGATGCATCTTCACCGTTACCAGTAATTGTTAATCTACCAGCGTCAATTCCAGCTGCAACAAGAATGTCCATTACTCTCTGAGCTCTTCTTTCAGAAAGGGCTTCATTATATGCAGGTTCGCCAATTTCATCAGCATAACCAATAATTTCACCGTTTGCAGAAGGATTCTCTGTTAAGTATTTAACTAAGTAATTGATTGATTCCAAAGAATAAGTTGCAGGTTTGTCGCTATTGAATTGGAAATAAACATTAACATATCCGTCATTGATCAATTTCTTAATGACATCATGTGAAGATCCAGCTCCAGCTTCACCTTTTTTGGCATACATTTCTTCCAACGAACCTTCTAATTCATCAGGGATTCCGTTTTGATTGGTATCAACAGCATATCCTTTACTATCAACTGCTACACCAGACATTGTGCTTGGTTCTCTATCCAAATAATCCGGAACTCCATCTTGATCAGTATCCAATAAATCTTTTTCAATTTTTGCAATTCGATTTCCTAGAGAATCCAATACTTCCTCATCCAAGTTCTCTTCGTACCAATCTGCATGAACTTCTTCATTGCCTAGATAAATTGTCAAACCAATAGAACCTGTAAACATAAGTCCTTGAACTCCTCTTTTTTGAGCAGCAGCGATACCATCCCAAGTGTAATTCTGACGAATGTTGGCTATAGCTGAAACATCACCAGTTAAAGCTACACTGTTGCTTAATTTAATTTGTGGTGTGATTCCGGCAATCAAATTTACTATTTGATCTGTATCTCTGTCCATAGGTTCTTTAGCCAACAATTGGGAATATCCCAAACCACCATGAACCAAGAAGTTGATTCGGTCACTAAAATCTCTTAGGCCCAATATACTTCCGGCATTTACAACCCCTTGTAAAGATGTTCTCCAATATTTGGTTTCAAAAGGTAAGCTTCCATCCTCCGCATTTTCGATACTATAATATCCAAAATCCAATTTGGCACCAAACTCATTGGTAAACATATATCTTGCTCCAAGATCTACATTCCATAAACTTACGGGAGAAGTGAATCTGTTTGGGGTAAAAGGTGTAATTGGTTTGTGCACTCCTACATTAAATTCAAGGGACCATCTATTGAAAGATGTTTCGGAACTTTCTGCAACACCTTCAACTTCTTGGCCGTAAAAGCTTATTGTTGCTAAGACCAACATTGAACATAATAATTTTTTCATCAGCTATATTTTTGGTTGTTTAATAAGCAAAAGTAGAATTATTTTTATTTTAAACAAAATTTAACAGCTTAATCCCAGATGTTATTTGTTAAAAAATTGAATTTTATTTGATTATTTAACCTTTAACTACTTCGAAGTTAAGGGATTATTGATTTAAGCTCTTAAGTTGTTTTTTCCACAAAAAAAGATTGTTTTGCCGCTAAAAGAAGAAGATTCTCCTGTAATTCCTCTTTCACCGAGATCAAAATTCGTTTATTCAACGCTGAAGAATTTTCAATATAATCAGAGAATTCGGCGATTGTAAATTGACCAATGATAACTCCTTTTAATATGTTGCGAAATTTTAAATCTTTTTGAATCGCATTCTCTATATACAATAATTGTTCCTCGGGAATAAGTTCGTGAAATTTATTTTTGTGTTTCCGAATATAATTCTTGAAAATACCGATGAGCAAGTTTTGTTGAAATTTGATAATTGGACGGATTGTTTTCCTATGGAACATTTCATCCTTCATCGCAAGGTGATTAAAATCCACTTCAATAAAAGCTAATCTTGTTTGACTTAATAATTGGTCTCTACGTTCCATATTATTGTTTTTTTTAAATTTATGAAAAAACTGACTTGATTAATATGTTTCCTTATTAACTTGTAAACCGCTTATCAACAATAGTCAGGTTATGTTTTGAGCTGATGTTTTATTGTAATTAAATTAAGAACGAATGATATCTTCAATGAATCCTTTTACAGGCAAATCCATTAAATCGTATAAAGAATTAGATGCATCTGGAATTGAGGAAAAACTTTCCGGGGCTAAAAGTGAATTTTTAAAATGGAAAAAGCTGCCGGTACTGAAAAGACTGGATTTATTAACGCAACTTTCCCACACACTTTACGAGAATAAAAATCAATACGCACAAAAAATAACTGAGGAAATGGGCAAACCTATTTCACAATCCGTAGCCGAAATTGAAAAGTGCGCGTGGGTATGTGAATATTACGCATCAAATGCTGAGAGCTTTCTAAAGGATTCGGTAATTGATACGGATGCAATCTCCAGTTATGTAAAATATGAACCTCTTGGTGTAATATTGGGAATTATGCCCTGGAATTATCCTTTTTGGCAGGTATTCCGATTTGCGGTTCCGACTTTAGCTGCAGGAAATGTCTGTCTTTTAAAACATGCCAGTAACGTAATGGGCTGTGCTTTTTTATTGGAAGAGATTTTTTTGAAATCAGGTTTTCCAAAAGGTTGTTTTCAAAATCTATGTGTTGGAAGTGAGATGATTACTGATATTATTCAAGATTCAAGAATAAAAGCTGTTTCCTTAACAGGAAGTGAGGCTGCTGGTAGTTCAGTTGCTGTTACCGCAGGTAAGCAAATCAAAAAAACCGTTTTGGAGTTAGGCGGAAGTAATGCAATGGTCATTTTTGAGGATGCCCAAATAGAAGAGACAATCAAATCTTGTGTTGACGGTCGATTTTTGAACACGGGTCAGAGTTGTATTGCTGGAAAGCGATTTCTTGTACACAAAAAAATTGAATCGGTTTTTCTGAAAAAATTTAAACAAGCAGTAATGGAATTAAAAATAGGAGATCCAATGAACGAGGAAACCTATATTGGTGTTCTGGCAAGGGAAGATTTGGCTGAAGATTTGGGGAACCAAGTGCAGAAATCTGTCAAACAAGGTGCAAAAATCCTCTGTGGAGGAAATAGAAAAGGGACTTTTTTTGAACCTACATTATTGACGGATGTCCATACAGATATGCCAGTTTTTCAGGAAGAAACCTTCGGACCAGTGGCTGCAATTTTATCATTTGAAACAGAAGAGGAAATGGTAAAACTCGTGAACAATTCAAAATTTGGGTTGGGTGTTTCTTTATTTACCGAAGATATGGAACGGGTTGAAAGATTGATTCCTCAAATGAACGAAGGAGCTGTTTTTGTGAATTCACAAGTGAAAAGTGATCCGCGGCTCCCTTTTGGAGGAACAAAAAAATCCGGTTATGGCAGAGAGCTTTCCAAACAGGGAATTATGGAATTTGTCAATAAAAAAACCGTGTATATCAACAAGTATTAATCCTTCGGAAATGCAAAAACTTCATCTTTAATTTCGGGGTTGATTTCTATTTCGGTAATTTTTAATTCATTTCCGTTTTCGATGAGCAAAAAAGGAAAATATAAACCTTTCACTTTTTTGTAATTTTTCATTTCAGAAGAAATATATTGTCCATTGATGGGTTCACCAGGAATCTTTGTCTCTACCAGAATGGGAAAATAACTTTTTGTATCAAAGTAGTGATAACTGATATTGTCATTCTTCTGGCCTTCATACATTGTGGGTTCTTGAATGAGCATAATTTTATAAGCTTCTTTGCCATCAATTATTTCTGTTCCTAAAAAATCGACATAATAACCCTTTTCCTTATAATCTATAAAAGGATTTGGAAAGTCATTTTTACTCTTTTCCATATTTTCGGTTGATTCCTTATCGGCTTTCTGTGGAAGCATTTCTGCATTCGTTGCCCATAGTTCCTTACCGTCGTATGCCAATTGTGTGATTTCTTCACCTGAATAGGTGATTTTTACTGCTTGTTTACCATCTTTTGTGCTGTAAATATTTATTGGGATCACTACACCTTCATTGGTGGTTTCAGCTGTCATTTTTGTGGCTTCCAACGCGCGCCAGTTTTCTAGACCTCCTGTTTTTTCCAAGTAAGAATTGATGATTTCATCTGCTGTTTGTCCAAAAGAAAATACACAGAAGAATAGTATGACAAATGATTGAATTAATTTAATAGATTTCATATTTTCAAGTTTAAGTAAATTTTAAAGAACTTTGGAAAGTAAATTACGACTTTTATCTTTTACAAATAAATTATTTTATGCAATTCGGGAAAGTTGAGAATCCAGCAGAAATTGAGTTTGTCTTACCGGAAGATCATCTTCAAACTTCTAAAATTTTAAATTCAAAAATTAAGACAGACCTCCAAAATATTAATGTAGGTTGTGCTAAATGGAATCGGCAGGATTTGAAGAACTTTTATCCCCGAGGTACAAAAGATGAGCTAACCTATTACAGCACTCAGTTTAATTCGGTGGAGTTAAATGCGACTTTCTACAGGTTCTTTCCTAAAGAGCAATTTGAAACTTGGGCCGAAAAAGTTGAAAGTGATTTTAAATTCTTTCCGAAGGTACCAAGATATATAAGTCATATTAAACGACTTAAAAATGTGGAGGAGCAAACAAATGAATTCATCGTTAGTTTACTTTCACTCAAAGAAAAACTGGGAATGGTTTTTCTTCAAATGCCCGAAAATTTTCATGTTAAAAATATAGATAGCCTCAAATCATATATAGAAAACTGGCCAAAGGAAATTCCGTTGGCGGTAGAACTCAGACATACCGATTGGTACACAAATCCTGAAATTGCAGATAATTTAAATGATTTTTTGATCAAGAAAAATGTAGCAAGTATTATTACAGATAGTGCCGGAAGGAGGGACTTGTTGCATATGCGATTAACCAATGACACAGCATTTATACGTTATGTGGGTGCAAATGATGAATCTGATTTTGAAAGATTGGACGATTGGGTAAAACGTATAAAACAGTGGCAAAAATTAGGACTGAAAAACTTGTATTTTTTTGTGCATCAAAATATCGAACTACAGTCGCCATTTCTTTCGGCATATTTTATTGAAAAATTGAATAAAGAGCTGAATGTCAATTTGAAAATTCCTAAAACAAAAAGCAATGAGAAATCATGATATCGGAGTTACCGTAGACAATGTTATATTTTATCAAGAGAAAAACAATCTATTCGTTTTACTTGTCCAACGCGGAGTAGATCCGTTTAAAGGCATGTGGTGTCTTCCAGGCGGATTTTTGAAATCCCAAGAAACCTTGGAGGCAGGAGCGAAGCGGGAACTTGAAGAAGAGACTGGATTAAAAATTGAAAAATTGGAACAGGTAAAAGCTTTTGGAAAGCTCGATCGCGATCCGCGCGGACGAACAATTTCGATTGCCTTTTGGGGGAAGGTAGATGCGCTAACTGATGTAAAAGGCCAAGATGACGCTATGAATGCTGAATGGTTTAATATTGATAAAATTCCCGAGCTGGCTTTTGATCATAAGGAAATCTATCAAGAAGCTTTCAAAAGTTTCAAAAATCTAAAATTGAGCTGAACCATTTTTTCAATAATTAAAAATAGGCGTACTTTTGAAAAAAAAGATGAGATTTCACACCCGAAAATGGATCAAGCCTCAAGATTTAAACCCGAATGGAACTTTGTTCGGCGGACGCTTGTTGGAATGGATTGATGAGGAAGCTGCATTATACTCTATTATTCAATTGGAAAATTCCAAGGTGGTCACCAAGTTCATGAGTGAAATCAATTTTAGAAGTTCTGCCAAGGAAGGTGATATAATTGAAATTGGATTGGATGTAGTCAAGTTTGGAAATACTTCCTTGACTTTATGTTGCGAAGTTAGAAACAAAATGACACGCGAGTCTATCATTACAATCGATAATATCACAATGGTAAGTTTGGATGAAAAAGGAAATCCTAGTCGGCATGGTAAATCTGAAATTGAATTTGTAGGAAACCGATTGAGTAAGTAGCTAATCTTTTTTAGCTTCTAAAATTTCTTCGTTTGCAGTCTTTAATTCTTCTTTGGTGGGCGGTTCAGGTTTTTGAGCTTCTGATGATTCCGGTTCAAATGAAAGTTTTGCGTAAATTGGAAAATGATCAGAATGAATATCTTTTCCCAAATCAATCTCCACTAATCGAAATTCTTCGGAAACAAAAAGATGATCTAAAGGCCATCGCAACAACCAACTGTTGACATTAAAGGTGTTGAAAAAACCTCTGCCAATCCTCGGATCCAATAATCCGCTGACTTCCTGAAACAGCTGAGTGGTTTGTGACCATGCCACATCATTAAAATCGCCAGTGACAAAAACCGGTAATTTGGCTTCTTTTGCCATTTTTGCAACCATCATCATTTCAGCATCTCTTTCCGTAGATTTTGGATTGTGTTGTGGCATCGGTGGCGTAGGATGAATCGAATGGAATTCAATCTTCTGATTGGAAGGTAATTTTAATATACCGTGAATAGAAGGAATGCCATCATCCACCAAAAATTTTACCTGAGTGTTGATTAATTGATATTTTGAATAAACAGCCATTCCGTAGGTATTCGGAAGTGGAACTTCTACTTTATAAGGATAGTTCGTTAATGCTTTGGAAACTTCATTGATCCAACGTTGATTGGTTTCCGTTAAAACAATAAAATGCGGATCTTTCCGAAGGATTTCATCCAATAAAGCTTCATGTTCTTCATTTTTCTGTAATACATTGGCCACCAAAATACTGATGCTGGAATCCTGATCATAATTTTCATTTTCTTTAACTTCATACGAAGAAAGAGGGGTGTAAGGATAGATTTTTTGAAGTTGAAAAATGAAACAACCAAGAATGATGGTTACAAAAGCATAATCTTGCCAAGAACGAATATCAAATCGGAAGAAATAAACGAGAAATGCAACCAAAGTTAAAATGGTTAATTGTACATGTGGGTAGTCAAAAATCCGGATCCACCAATAATCAACGGCTACAAATGGGAATAGGGTTAAAACAACGGCAATCCCACCAAATGTTTGAAGAAATGGTTTTAATTTCAATTTAGATATTCAATGATGAACAGCTAATGTAAAACTTAATCTTTTGGAAGATTTAGTGTTTCAGAAAATTTTATGATATCATCACCAGAAGGGGCTTCAAATAATTTCAACCCAAAAAATGATACTGATGCAATAAGATGTTCAAAAATATCGGCCGCAACAACTTCGTAATACGCCCATCTTTTATCACTACTGAAGAAATATAGCTCCAAAGGAATTCCGTGAATCCCAGGGTTAAGATGCCTAACAATCACCCACATTTCTTTATTCACCATTGGGTGCTGCTTCAAATAAGCTTCAGTGTATTGCCTAAAAAGACCCAGGTTTGTTTGCTTTCTTCCGTTAACCAAAATCTCGGTTTTAATATTATTGATTTTATTGTAGTCATCAATAATATTTTGCCGCTCTTCGATATAATCCTTGATTAAATGGACATCTTTGAACTTTTCCAGCTCATCCTTAGCTAAAAATTTTACTGAACTTTGTTTAATCAGAAGTGCTCTTTTCACACGCCGACCAGGAGATTCCTCCATTCCACGCCAGTTCTGAAAAGAATCGGAAATTAAACTATAAGTTGGGATTGTCGTATAGGTTTTGTCCCAATTCTGAACTTTGACCGTCGCAAGATTAATTTCAGTAACAAATCCGTCCGCGCCAAATTTGTCAAAAGTAATCCAATCTCCTAAACGCACAATGTCATTAACAGAAACTTGTATGGATGCCACGAAACCAAGAATCGTGTCTTTGAAAATCAGCAGAATAATTGCCGAAGCAGCTCCCAAGGTTATTAAAAATTCCAAAACCGATTTTCCAGTCAGTTCTGAAAAGATAAAAACGAAAGCAATCAGCCACACAAAAATCATGATCACCTGTGTAAAACTGTCTAAAGGTTTGTCCTTCAGTTTATCCAGGGTTTTTAAATATTTGATGAAGCTTCTTATGAAACTCCTGATGATTAAAACAACAAGAAAAACAATATAAATGTCTATAATTGAGCCGAAAATAGAAAGGAAACGAGGATAATCATCATAAATCACGGGGACTGCAAAAATGACCAACAGCACCGGTAATATATATCCTACATATTTTGGAAAATTACTTTGCACTAGATAATCATCAAAAGTGGTTTTGGTTTTTAATGAAAAAATACCAAAGGCTCTAATAATGATTTTTTTAGTAATAAAAAAACAAATGAAAAGCAATATTATAAGGACAAGCGTACTAATTCCAAGATCCAGAAAATGGGCGGTCTCTTTTGACATTCCACTTTCCAGAAAATAATTTTCCAAATAACTTACAGTTTCGGTTGGTTGAATCACGTTTTACAAATATTTTTTTTCAACATAAAAAGGACCTAAAGGAAGTACCGATGCAAATCCTACAATAAACAATGTTTTCATCGTCCAATTTAAAGGTTTGAACAGCAACAGTGCCCCAACGAGATACGCCACAAACAAAATACCGTGTGCCATTCCAACTATTTCAACCATTTTTGGCATCTCCCAAATATATTTTAGTGGCATCGCTACCAACAGGAGTAATAAGAATGAAGTTCCCTCCAAGATGCTTATAATCTTAAATAATTTGATTTGGTTGTTCAAGGTCATAACACTGCTTTTTTTGAAAATGCAAAGGTACTTTTTTTAAAACAAAAAAGACTTCATTTTCAATTCAAATTGAGGAGTTTACTTTACTTTCCGAAAGGCTTTTCAATGTTAAAAATTAAATATTCCTAAAATGTTCTTTTGGTAAAGAATGTATTTTTTAATTTGCACTCGAATATCAAGAAAATGAAGAAAAAAATACTTGTTACCGGCGGATTGGGTTTTATTGGCTCACACACGGCTGTTGCGCTGCAGCAAAATGGATTTGATGTTGTTATTATAGATAATCTTTCCAATTCTTCTTTGGAAGTCCTGAACGGCATTCAAAAAATCACGGGAATTGCTCCAGATTTTGTAAAGCTGGATTTACGGGAAAAGGAATCGGTGAATGATTTTTTTCAACAAAATAAGGAAATAGAAGGTGTTATCCATTTTGCCGCTTCAAAAGCCGTGGGTGAAAGTGTTGAGAACCCATTGTTGTACTATGAAAACAATATTTCGACTTTGGTCTATTTACTTCAAAATCTTCAAAAATTAGAAAATTCAAATTTTATATTTAGTTCTTCTTGTACGGTTTATGGTCAGGCCGATGAGCTCCCAATCACCGAATCTGCACCTGTGAAAAAGGCGGAATCACCTTATGGAAATACAAAACAAATCGGAGAAGAAATTATTCAAGATGTTTGCAGAATAAATTCTGATTTCAAGGCAATTGCTTTACGATATTTTAATCCTATAGGTGCGCATCCTACAGCAGAAATCGGAGAACTACCAAATGGGGTTCCGCAAAACCTTGTTCCATTTATTACACAAACGGCCATTGGGAAACGGGAAAAACTCTCGGTTTTTGGGAATGATTATCCCACGCCTGATGGAACATGCATAAGGGATTATATTCATGTGATGGATTTGGCCGAAGCACATGTCGTGGCTTTGAAACGACTTCTGGAAAATAAGTCAGAAACCAATTACGATGTTTTTAATTTGGGAACGGGTCAAGGAAATTCCGTGTTAGAAGTTATTCAAACCTTTGAAAAAGTTTCTGGTGAAAATCTTCCGTATCAAATCGCATCGAGAAGGGCAGGGGACATTATTTCTGCTTACGCCGATACTTCAAAAGCAGCAGATATGCTTCAGTGGAAAACAAAACTCACTTTAGACAATGCTTTGGAAAGTGCATGGAAATGGCAGAAGAAAATCGGAAAATAATCTTGTTAATTCACTACAAATGCGTGAATTACTCCGGGCAACCAACCAATAATCGTCAGTAGTAAACTTATTACAAATGTAGTTCCCAATCCGTGGTTTAGATATACGGATAGTGGAGGTAGGAGTATATTGAGAATGATCGTTAGCATAATGAATAATTTTTTTATTTAAGTTACTGAAAATTATTCGGTAACCTGCAATAACGCAGTTTGTTTAGCTTCATTTTAACAAGGAATCGTACCACGGAAATTTCTTTTTCTGCTTAAATCCTTCCGAAGGAAATTTTTCAGAATAGAAAAACAATTTTACTTTTTGGACATTTTTGCTTGTTGAGATGTTTTCTGTTTATTAGAAGTATCTTTGCATAAAATATTTAATATGAATTTTGAAGAGTTGGGAATCCCTGCGGATTTTATAAAAGGATTGAATGAGATTGGGATCAAAAAACCGACAGAAATACAAGAAAAAGCGATTCCCTTGCTTTTGGAATGGAATTCTGATATTATTGGTCAGGCACAAACGGGAACTGGTAAAACCGCCGCCTTTGGATTGCCTTTGTTAGCAGGAATCGATCCGAGTTTAAACGAGGTTCAAGCTTTGGTTTTGGCTCCTACGCGAGAACTGGGACAACAAATAGCGAAGCAGTTTTTTAAATTTACAAAATACACCGATAAAATTTTTACGGAAGCTGTTTATGGAGGTGAAAAAATCGATATTCAAATAAACAGATTAAAAAGACCAACCCACGTAATTGTTGCTACACCGGGAAGATTGAAGGATTTGTTGCTTAGAAACGCTGTTGATATTTCCAACATTAAACTCGTGGTTTTGGATGAAGCTGATGAAATGTTGAGCATGGGGTTCAAAGAGGATTTGAAAGCAATTTTGAACAAAACACCAAAAGGAAGAAACGTTTGGTTGTTTTCTGCCACTATGCCTGCTGCTTTGGAAGAAATTATTTCGAATTATATAAGAAAAAACGCACCGAAAATCCAGATTGACAAAGCAAACTCGGTAAATAAAGATATCAATCATCAATTTGTGTCGGTTGATGACAATGAAAAACTTGACACGCTGACGTACTTTCTAAAATCCCAAGCAAAAAACCGAGGAATTATTTTCACGAAAACAAAAGTCGCCGCCAGAACATTATCCAAACAGCTTTTGGCCAAGAATTACGAAGTCGGATTGCTGGAAGGAGATATGCTTCAAAAAGAACGTGATAAAGTGATGAGGGCTTTTAAAAACAAGAAACTTCGAGTATTGATTTCCACAGATGTTGCTGCAAGGGGAATTGACGTTGACAATCTATCTTTCGTGGTTCATTATCAACTACCGGATCAAATCGAGTACTACACGCATCGAAGCGGAAGAACGGCAAGAGCTGGTAATAAAGGCATTTCTCTGGCATTGGTAAATCCCTTTGAGTTGAAAGACTTGAAGAAGATGGAAAAAACGCTGAATATACATTTCTCGCGGATTCGATAAAACTTTTTAAAATGAAAAAAAGCACCGAATTGGTGCTTTTTTTCTTTACTACATTTTCCGTAAAATTTAATTCTCTTCCGCGTATTCAATTAGAGAATTGCAGTATTCACGAAGTTCTATTTTATTGACTTTATTGGAAGTATCGGCCATTATAGAAAGCAAATAATCCAAACTTTCTTTGGAATCAACCTGTGCTGGAGCCTCATTTTCGTTTTCAAATCCTTCAATGGGTTCATCTTCTGGGATGGGAATATCAAAAGTCTGATAATTTTCGATATGTTCAAATGTCAACCGTATCACTTTTGCAAGCAGAGGTTCATTGTCTTCCACAGCAAAAGGTCTTAATTGTTTTAAATCATCAACAATCGTATTTGTAACAATACCGTTGCGCATCAAGTCGCGCTGAATTTTATCAAGTAATTTTTGAGCTTTCGGATTTTTCAAGTTATATCTTTTTAAGAGGTAAATATTAAATTATCTTATGGTATTTTGACTAGCTGCAAAGTTAAAGTATTATGCAGTTTTAAAAAGTCTTTTCTGAATTTTTTCATTCATCATTTTCTTTCATGTCAACTGAAATTGTTCGACTGGTTGATATTACAAGTATTTTAAGAATGAGAAAATTGTGGAACCTTCACTTATTGTTATTTTTGAAAAAGATAAAAAATACGAGCAAATGGAATTAAAATCGAAAACAGCAATTATAACTGGAGGTAGTAAAGGAATTGGTTTTGGCGTGGCAAGAGCCTTGATGCAAAATGGAATTAAAGTCGCGATTACAAGCAGGAATATTGATTCTGCAGAAAATGCCATAAATAAACTATCTTCGGAAACAGGAGTGGAAGGTTTGGCTTTGGAAGCAGATGTACGGAACTATAAAAGTCAGCAAAATGCTGTGCGACAAGTCATTGAAAAATGGGGGCAATTGGATATTCTGATCGCAAATGCGGGAATTGGACATTTTGGTTTTATAGAAGATCTCAGTCTGGAGCAATGGCACGAAACAATTGATACCAACTTAACCGGTGTATTTTACAGTATAAAAGCATGTGTAGAGGAACTTAAAAAATCCGAGGGTTATTTTATAAGTATTTCAAGCTTGGCCGGCGAGAATTTTTTTGCGGGAGGTTCTGCATATAATGCAAGTAAATTTGGAGTAACTGGTTTTACGCAAGCGGTAATGCTTGATTTAAGGCAAAAAGGAATTAATGTAAGTACAATAATGCCCGGTTCGGTTTCAACTTATTTCAATAATCATGAACCCAATCCTGATGATGCGTGGAAAATCCAAACAGAAGATATTGGTGAATTGGTGGTGAATCTTCTGAAAATGAACAAACGGGCGTTGCCGAGTAAAATTGAAATCCGTCCAGCACGACCACCACAGAAATAATAAAAAATGAACACATATATTTTATTGCTCCGAGGTATCAATGTAAGCGGACAAAAGAAAATCTTGATGGCAGATTTGAAACAGAACCTTTCTGAACTGGGATATGCGAACATCAAAACTTACATACAAAGTGGAAATCTGGTTTTTCAAAGTGAAAAAAGTGGTATCAAAAGTCTTCAAGATGAGATTGAACAAAAGATTTTTGACACGCATGGGTTTGAAGTGAAGGCATTTATAATCCTTCCTGAAGATCTTCAAGAAATCATTCAAAACAATCCCTTTATTGAAGATATGGAAAAGGATGTAAAGCGGACATATTTTACTTTTCTGTCAAAAGAACCTGATTCTATTGAGTCTATCGATGCTTCTAAATACCCCGATGAAGAATTCCGGCTGCAAGGCAAAACAATTTATTTTTATTCCGCTATAGGATATGGTAACGCTAAAATGAACAACAATTTTTTTGAAAAGAAACTGGGTTTAACAGCTACAACTCGAAACTGGAATACTTGTAATAAGTTAATTGAAATGTCACGGGAAAATCAGTAATAATTCGGAAAAGACCACAGCCATCCTTACTTTTTGAAAAAGGATCTTTTTTAAGGAATTTTTCGTAACATGGCCATTATCTTTTCATAAAGCGTATAATAAGATATAGAAACAATATGAAAACCAAAACTGCGAGAATAATGTTTAGTGTTCCCCAAAAATATAAGAATCTGTGGATGTCATCAATACTTCTCATTTTCCAGCGGCATCTGAAATTAATAGAATATTACTAAAGCTAAGGAATCTTAAAGTCTTTTTCTGTTAAAAAATTAACTTGTTTTCGGAAGATCCCTTTATTTAACATTAACTTTCCTTTCGGAGGATAAAGCACTAAATTTGTTGAGCTTTAAAGGCAAAAAAATTGAAAGAAAAATTAATCCATTATCAAAATTCGATAGTCGATCTTTTAAAGGGATTCCAATTTCTAAAGGCGGTTCTTCTTACAGTAGGGGTCATTTCGGCTCTTTTGATTTTCAATGCAATGGGATACCAGCATTTGGGGATTTCTGTTACAATTGGTGTGCTGTTCAGTTCGGCAAGCGATGTTCCCGGTCCGCTTTTTAAAAAAGTTGGTGGTATTTTATTATCTACTATAATTGCTGCCGCCACCACGCTTATTGTCTCATTTGCCTCAGTTTCGGATTATATTCTGATTCCTGTTTTTTTAATAGTGGTTTTTTTGATTTCTTTTTTGGCCGTTTACGGTTTTCGGGCCTCATTGATTTCGTTTGCAGGTTTGTTCGCGGCTGTTTTGGCGCTTCCGGGATTGGTGGAAACTTCAATTTGGATACATGCTGCCTTTATTGCTATTGGAGGCCTCTGGTATCTGTTGTTGAGTCTCCTGTTGTTTTTTTTCAATCCTAAAAAACAGGAAGATTATTTATTGGCAGAATGTTTTGCCCTCACCGCAGATTACATAAAAACGAGGGCGAAATTACTTGCGCGAAAAGAAAATAGGAGGGAACTTATAGAGAAGCAACTTTTTCTTCAAAAAGATTTAAATGAGAAACATGAATCGTTGAGGGAATTGCTCATTTCTTCAAGGAAAACTTCGGGTTTCTCAAATTCATCCACCCAAAAATTGTATATTTTTATTGAACTCTTGGATATACTTGAACTGGCTATGGCCAATCCTGTAAATTACGAGAAGATGGATTGGATTTTCGAAAATGAAAAAAATCTGCTGAAATCTTTCGAATTCCAAATTCTGGCAATGGCCGATCATTTAAGATTAATCTCTAATATTTATTCAAGCCGAAGAACCTATCAAATATTACAACCTTCGAAAACAGGTTTGGACAAGATAAAAAGCACACTTCAAAATTCAAAATCCAGGAATATACGCGAAAAGGAAAATGAAAATCTGCTGATTCTTCATAACATGTATGATTATCAGGAGAAACAGTATGAAAAAATTGCTTTTATTTCTCAGATTGTCGCTAATAAAAATTTGATTCTCAAAGAAATACAAAGAAAGGAAGCGGGGAAATTCTTAAGTCCGAAAGAGTATAGCTTTAGTATTTTACTTGATAATTTCAATTTGAAATCACCCATATTTAGACATTCCTTGCGTCTTACAGTTGTGATTTTACTGGGGATTATTATCGGTGAATTTTTTCATCTTGAAAAAGTGTATTGGATTTTATTTGCAATTATTGTAATCCTTCGTCCAAATTATGGTTTGACCAAGCAGCGGTCAAAAGAAAGGATTTTGGGAACAATTATAGGTGCCGTGGTTGCTGCTGGAATTGTCTATTTTATACAAGATCTGACGGTTTATGCTGTTTTGGCGGCTATTTCATTTCTTCTGGCTTTCTCACTGGTGCAAAAAAATTATAAGTGGAGCGCCGCTTTCATTACGCTGAACGTCGTGTTTATTTATGCACTTTTATCGCCCGATGCGTTTAATCTTATTCAATACAGGGTTTTGGATACTGCTATTGGCGCCGTACTTGCCTTTATGGGTATTCTGTTTTTTTGGCCTTCTTGGGAATCTGCCGGCATGGAAAAACTTATTACTGAAAGTATAGAAGCCAACCAAGAATATCTAAAGGAAATTGCACAATTTTATCGGGAAAAAGACAAGGTACCGACTTCCTATAAGCTGAGCAGAAAACGTGCCTTTTTGGCTATGGGAAATTTAAGTGCGGCTTTTCAACGAATGACACAGGAGCCAAAGTTTCAACAAAAAGATATTGGTCACGTTTACGAATTGGTGGTATTAAACCAAACTTTTTTATCATCACTTGCTTCCTTGGGAACTTATATCCAGCATCATGCAACTACACCTGCTTCAAGTCATTTTGAATCTTTGGTGCTGTACATACAACATAATTTAAATTTGTCGGTGGCAAATTTAAAACTTGAGGAAACGAAAGGACAACAAGATGAAGAATCGCTTGTACATGCACAAAATTATTTGGAAAGTAAATTTCGTTCTTTGGAGAAGGAAAAAGAGGATTCGGGAATGGATAATAATTTGAAGGGTAATTTACAAGAATTACAACTTGTTAGTAGCCAGCTTAAATGGTTATTAGACGTTTCACAGAAACTTCAAAAAAATACCAATATCCAATCAGTATAAAAATTTCAATCTTTTCCACACTTGTTTTTTCTGAAAATTCATGTGGAAAAAATTTTTATAATTCTCAAATCATTTCGGTATACCCTTAAAATCTTCTATTTTTGCAAAATTGCATATGAAAAAATGAAAAATGGCGAATGATACTTTTGGGATTGAAAATAAGAAAGTCGATAAGGAACTATATAAATACCAAGAAGAGGATATACAAAAGATTTTTAGGGTAATTGAAGAGCACCCTGAACACTATAATTTACTTTATCAACTCCCTACGGGTGGTGGAAAAACAGTTATTTTTTCTCAGATTGTGAGGGAATATATCCAACGAACGAACAAAAAAGTACTTATTCTCACACATCGAATCGAATTATGTAAGCAAACCTCTACAATGCTTACCGATTTCGGGGTAAGAAACAAAATCATAAATAGTAAAATCAAAGAACTACCCGATCAGCATGAATACATGTGTTTTGTTGCCATGGTTGAAACCTTGAACAACCGACTCAATGATGAAAAGCTTGAACTCGAAGAAATTGGCATGGTTATCATTGATGAAGCCCATTACAATTCCTTCCGCAAATTGTTCAGGTATTTCGAAAAATGTTTTATTCTGGGGGTTACAGCCACCCCTTTAAGTTCCAATATTAAACTTCCAATGAAGGACAATTATGCGGAACTTATTGTTGGTGATTCTATTTCTTCATTAATTGAAAAAGGTTTCCTCGCAAAAGCGAATACATTCAGTTATGATGTGGGGCTTTCTTCATTAAAAGTTGGGATCAACGGAGATTATACCGTAAAATCTTCCGAAGATTTATATTCCCAATTTTCCATGCAAGAAAAATTGTTGGATTCATACATGGAAAAATCCGTGGGGAAAAAAACATTGATTTTCAATAATGGTATCAATACCTCAAAAGAAGTTTATGAAACTTTTATAAATGCCGGATTCAACATTAAGCATTTGGACAATACCACAAGTAAACAGGATCGGAAGGATATATTAAAATGGTTTAAAAAAACGCCGGATGCCATTCTGACTTCAGTAAGTATTTTGACCACTGGTTTTGATGAGCCCACAGTAGAAACCATCATCTTGAACCGAGCAACTAAATCACTCACTTTATATTTTCAAATGATTGGTAGGGGATCGAGAATTATTCCGGGAAAGAACGAGTTTACGGTGATTGATCTGGGAAATAACGCAGCGCGATTTGGATTATGGAGCGCGCCTATAGATTGGAAGCAAATCTTCCGTTCCCCTGATTATTACCTGGAAAACCTCGTAAGTGACGAGCAAATTGAAAGGGAGTTTAAATATGAAATGCCTGCAGCGCTTCGGAAAAAATTTTCCAAAACAAAAAAAGTGGATTTTGATGTGGAAGAAGCTTACGATAAAGTGATAAAAAACGGCTTAAAATCGAAGTCAGTTCTGGAATGGTCCATGGATCAACATGTAAAAATGTGTTTTGAAAACAGCGAAGATGTATTTGAAGCCAGAGAACTCGCAAAAGAATTGGAAGAGGATATTGCGTCACGAATAAAACAATATTCCTATTGCATCAGCAAAAGCACTAAAAATTATCGGGATTGGTTGAAGGAGGATTACGAAAGGAAATTACGACAAAGAATCAATAAGGAGTTTGCTTAACTTTTAGAATATAACACAGGCGTTTCACAAAGAGGCATTTGATTTTTTAAACAAGAAAATCTATTTATCTTTTGAGAACCAGCCTTTTATTTTTTTGAAAAAACCTTTTTTCTCCTGTTTCTTATCTGATTTTTTGTTCTCCCGCCGTTTTTTATCTCCGGATTTAAACAAGCGTTCAATGAAATTTTCTGTTTTGGTGAATTCGCAATCCATCATTTCCCTAACTTGCGGTGAAGTAGGAGGAAAGGAGGCCCTGGTAAGATTATTGAAATCCTCATTCGCGTTCATTTTCTGCATAAGTAAAGCGAATAATGGCAAAGCCGAGTTTGCCCCTTGACCAATCCTCGTATTTGGGAAACCAAGCCTATGATTATCGGCTCCAACCCATGTCACGGTTACCAGTTTTGGGGTAATGCCCACAAACCATCCATCTTTGTTGTTTTGTGTGGTCCCGGTTTTTCCGGCAATTTCATTGTTTAAACCATACGTGGTTCGCAATCTAATTGCGGTTCCACTATTCACTGTTTCTTCCATTATTTCAACCATTATCTGTCGCGTTGTTTCAGAGAAAGCCGGCTCGGAATAAGTTTTTGGTTTGAAGGTAGCGATAGGATTACCATCTTTGTCTTCCACTTTGGTGATAAAATATGGCGACGTTGGAGTAGATTCGTTCAAATAACTGGAATAAGCCCCCGCCATTTCCCTAACGCGCAAAGCAGGAGTCCCCAAAGCAATCGAAGCATAGGGCGGGATGTCAGATTTTATACCCATGGCCCGAGCTTGATTTATTACATTTTGTACGCCAGTTTCCATTAAAACCTTTACAGCAATGGTGTTAATAGATTTGCTCAACGCCGCAGTCATTGAAAATTGTAAATTCGGATCATCTTCAAAGGCTCCGTAATTTGAAGGTGTCCAACCACCGGCATAGGTCACTTCCCTAACAGGGAAATAAGTACAAGGTCCAATATCATTTTCAAGTGCTGCCGTATAAACAATGGGTTTAAAGGTAGAGCCGACTTGTCGTTTGCTCTGTACAACGTGATCGTATTGAAAATGTTCATAATCAATGCCTCCAATATAAGAACGTACTGCACCCGTTGTAGGTTCAACCGCAATCATTCCTACGTTTAAAAACTTCACGTAATGTCTTATACTGTCAATCGTGCTGGCCATTACTTCTTCTGTTCCATTCCAAGTAAACCATTCCATTTGTTTTTTCACACTCATGGTTTCAAGAATTTTTTCTTCGGAAATCCCTTGCGCCTTTAAGCGTTTATATGTCCTGTTACTCTTTATGGCTTCTCGTATGAGTTCAGAGTCATTTTTCCAAGGTGCATTTTCACCATAAGCTTCTTCAAACTGGTTTTGTAGGGCAGACATATGTTCTTTCATGGAAGCTTCCGCCATCTGCTGCATCTCAAAATCCAGCGTTGTATGGATTTTAAGTCCGTCTCTATAAATATTGTATGGATCTCCCTGTTGGTTTTTTACGGTATCCAAAATAGTGGAAACCTTCTGGCGGATTTGTTCCCGCAAATAAGTTGCAATTCCTTCCTCTTGATTATATCCGTGGTAATCGAGTTCTATGGGAAGTGACATTAATTCTTTTTCCTTTTCGGGCGAAATGAATTGGTATTTTTCCATTTGAGAAATCACAACATTCCTGCGTAACTTACTGCGTTCAGGGAATTTACGTGGATTATAATAATGTGATGCTTTAAGTGTACCGACCAATACTGCCGATTCTTCCATATCCAATTCCTTCGTGGTTTTTCCGAAAAATTTTCTCGCGGCACTTTCTATTCCGTAGGTATTGTCGCTAAAAGGTACCGTATTGAAGTAAAGCGTAAGAATTTGTGGTTTATCGTATATGTTTTCTAATCGTGCACCAATGATGGCTTCCCTTATTTTATGAATGATAATCCCCAATGAACCATAATCTTGCCTTCCATAAAGGTTCTTTGCAAGTTGTAATGTGATGGTGCTTCCACCGCCTGAAGATTCGTCCTGAAGAAGGATTGTTTTGAAAAATACACGGAACAAACTTTTGGAATCAATGGCGCCGTGTTCATAAAACCTAATATCTTCGGTCGCCAATAAAGCATCGATTAAATGCTGTGGCAAATCCTCATAGGTAATGGGCTGCCTATCAAAAATGTAATATTTTCCAATTAATTTCCCGTCATAGGAAATGACTTCCGTAGCCTCACTTTGCTCTAAATTTCTGAGTTCTTCTTCGGAAGGCATACTGCCCCATAAACCAATGTAAACACTAAATACCAGCAGGCAGAAGAGAAGGAAAATTGCCAAAAAAATCCGTAAAAACCATTTAAAAGCGCGGGAACGCAGTATTTTCTTTATCATAAAAGTAATCATCTCTACAAAGAAACGAATACTATTTATTAATTATTCTCTTTTTAAAATTCTTTAACTTCAAAAATAGGAGACACTTAGGTATAGCGTCTCCTATTTCTCCAGCTATTTCTTGTACTCGGACTGATGTTCAAAAAGTCTTTTTTGAAAGAAGTACTGTTCACGGTTACTACTCTAAAGTTTTCTGTTAAATTGAATTGATTCCTCATAATATTCTGTTTTTTAATGATTGATGTTATCCCAAAGACGTAGAAGAATTTTAAATGTTACAGCGTGGGGGTTGGTTAATTTTTTATATGGAAAAACTTGGGATATCCACAAAGAGTTTTTATTCCGAAGAAATAATTAAATTAGCCGAGGATTTCTCAAACAAATCGATAAAACAGCAGAAAAACCCTCAAATTCAATTTCGAATTTAAAAGCCTGAAAATTAATGATTATGGAAAATTATTCAGATGAAATAGATCAATTAAAATCAATTCTCAATAAAACGGAATTGACAGAAACAAAAAAATGGGGAATTCCTGTTTATACTTACAATGGAAAGAATGTAGTTGGCATAGCAGGTTTTAAAGAACATTTCACCCTTTGGTTTTACAATGGCGTTTTTTTGAAAGATGAAAAAAGGAAACTGATCAGTGGAGGGGAAGATACCAAGGCCCTCAGACAATGGCGTTTTTCACAGGTGGATGAAATTGATGAACCCTTAATTCTTCAATATGTGCAGGAAGCAATTAGAAATGAAGAATTGGGAAAACGATGGAAACCGCAAAAATCCGAAATTCCTGAGATTCCGACGCTTATGGCGGAATGTTTTTCGAAGGAACCAGCCTTACAAACAGAATTTTCTAAGCTTACCCCGTACAAACAAAAGGAATATATTGAGCATATTTCCGCAGCAAAACGTGAAGCAACCCAAATTTCACGAATGGAAAAAATAAAACCAATGATTATGGAGGGGAAAGGTTTGTACGACAAATACAAGTAGGCATATTTATAATCATTCGTGTCCGGTTAAGAGCATAGACCGTTTCATTGCAAGAAAATAGAAAAAAGGTTTGATTCTAATCAATTGATGATCATAAAATTATTTAAGTTGACGGTTCTAACAAAATGAAAATTGAAAATTTAAAAAGTTAGCCCTGAGAGACAACAATAGCTTTAAATCGTTATTTTCACGGGATTTTTTAGATGTTGGCAAAGTTTTACCGAACAACACTATTTTATAATTTAAAACGAAATCGATTTTTTAAGAAAATAAAAAAATGGAAAATTCAGACACCCCCGAAAAATCAGGAAATTTTGGAAAAGCAATTCTTGGACTCATAATTTCAATTCTTTTTGTTGTACTTGGTTTCTTCTTGCTAAGTGATCAAATGGCGATACAAAGTGATTTACCGGTCATTGTAATAAAAGGTATTGGGGTTTTCAATATACTTGTTTTTGGTTTGATGGGTTTATTGCATCTTAAAAGACTTCTGAAGAGACGCTGATTTTTTGTAATAAAAAAAGCATAAAATCCGAAAATCATTTCGATTGTCTCGGAAACCAATACTAAATTTGGAAAAAACATCTTTTGCCAAGACCTAAACAATCCATAGAACCAACCAAAATTGATTTCAGGGCAAGTTTTGCTTCCTTAAAATTCGTTCCAAGATTTTTTAAAGAAATTAAAGCAGTAAACCCGAAACTGTTTTACATCAATATTTTATGCCGAATCGTTAGTGCTGTATTGCCTGTCGCGATTTTATGGATTGGAAAATTAATCATTGATGAAGTGGTTCTTCAAATAGCTTCGGAAGACAGAAATTTTGACCGACTCTGGATTTTGATTGCTATGGAATTTGGAGCGGCAATTTTATCAGATTTATTAAGTCGGGCAACAACCTTGACCGATGCTTTATTGGGAGACCAGTATTCCATAAATACTTCTGTGAAAATCATCAAAAAAACATCAGAACTGGATCTTGACCAACTTGAAGATTCGGAATTCTACGACAAATTGGAACGCGCCAGGCAACAAACAACGGGTCGTGTTGGTTTGATGTCCAATATTTTAAGCCAGGGAGAAGATGTAATCGTAATTTTTTCCTTACTTACCGGGGTAGTGGTATTTGAACCTTGGCTGATTATCTTGCTCGTCGTTTCAATTATTCCCACAATCGTCAACGAAATAAAATTCAGCGGAACCAGTTATTCCCTCGCCCGAAGTTGGACACAGGAACGCAGGGAATTGGATTATTTGCGCTATGCAGGAGCGAGTGATGTTACTGCCAAAGAAGTAAAACTTTTCGGACTTTCAGATTATTTGGCCGAACGCTTCAAAGTATTGTCTGATAAATATTATTTGCAAAGTAAAAAATTGGCCAAACAACGTGCCGGTTGGGGATCATTTTTTAATGTCATCAGTACTTCTGCTTATTACGGCGCTTATGTCTTAATCGTTTTTCGTACCGTGACCAGAGTTTTTTCATTGGGTGATTTGACTTTCCTCTCCGGATCTTTTAATCGCCTACGACAAAAACTTCAAGGATTTTTCACCCGATTTACCGCCATCACAGAAAGCGCACTTTATCTTCAGGATTACTTCGAGTTTTTGGACTTGACATATGAGGAATCAGAGAATTCTGAAAAAATTCCGCTTCCAAAAAAAATAAAAAAAGGTTTCAAATTCGTGAATGTTGGTTTTAAATATCCCAAATCTGACACTTGGGTAGTACGGCATATCAATTTTGAATTAAAAGCAGGGGAGAAGTTGGCTTTTGTCGGTGAAAATGGTGCAGGCAAAACAACGCTAATCAAACTTTTGCTTCAGTTTTATGAACCAACCGAAGGTGAAATTTTCTTGGACGATTTTCCAGTGAAACAATATGATAAAGTACAATACCAACAGTATTTCGGTGTCATTTTTCAGGATTTTGTAAAATTTGAGCTAACATTAAAAGAAAATATCGCAGTTGGTGAAATAGAGGAAATACAAAATCAGGAAAGAATTGATAATGCCGCGGAAAAAAGTTTGGCGAACGAGGTTATTTCCCAATTGCCTGGAGGTTATTCCCAACAACTTGGAAAACGATTTAAACTAGGCAAGGATTTAAGTGGCGGACAGTGGCAGAAAATAGCTATTGCACGTGCTTATATGAAAGATGCTGAGGTTCTTATTTTGGATGAACCAACCTCTGCACTTGATGCCCGGGCAGAAACCGAAGCTTTCAACCGTTTCATAAAACTTACGGAAGGAAAAACCGCGGTGATAATTTCCCATAGATTTAGCACGGTAAGAATTGCTGACAGAATTATGGTTCTTAAAGATGGTTCCGTGCTCGAAATAGGAACGCATCAGGAATTAATGCAGAACAATAGCTTGTACGCCGAACTGTTTAATTTACAGGCAGAAGGTTATAAATGAAGAGCATAGACCGTTACACTGCTAGAAAAAAGAAAAAAGATTTGATCCTGACTCATCGTTGCCCGTCCTGAAAAAATGGGAATAGAAAAATTTCAAAACCGATCCTGAAAGACAGCAAACGCTTCAAATTGTTGTCTTTATAGGATATTTTGACGTTTTCAAAAGTTTTACCGAACACTGAAATAATTTCTAAAACTTGACATTTTTTTATTATTTCTTTTTCATTGACGAATCAGTTTTTGAGCTAATTTTGCTTAAAATTTAAAGCTTTTAATGCGAAAAATAATTGTTGTTGACAATCCCGGAAATTGGACATTTTCCGCAGAGAATATTCCCATCGTTTCTTCACAGGAGTACCTTACGAATCCAAAATATGCTGAACTGAAAAACACGCGCA
>DASSWB010000022.1:0-80090 GCA_035705495.1 Salinimicrobium sp.
GAGCCCGACTGGCCCCGGATGGGACGGTACCTACAATGGGGCACCGATGCCATCCACCGACTACTGGTTCAGGATCGAGTACATAGAACCAAGGGACGGGACCGCAAGGGAATTCAAAGCTAATTTTAGTTTAAAAAGATAGATTTTATAAAATCAAAAAAGTGCCCTTTTTTAGGGCACTTTTTTTTGTCCAAACCTTTCTCTTGAGGGTTTGGGAATATTAAGTAAATTTGCACTGTTATTCATTTTGGGAATTACTTCCATTAGATAAAAATTAATGCAACACCCTAAAAATATTGCTATTGTAGGTTCTGGACTTGTAGGATCATTACTGGCAATTTACCTGAAAAGATTTGGACATACCGTAACGGTTTTTGATAGACGCCCAGATGTTAGGACAATAGAATTCTCTGGAAGGTCAATTAATCTAGCAATGTCTACCCGTGGATGGAAAGCCTTAAAAGAAGTAGGAATTGAAGATGAAGTTAAGCAATTGGCCATACCATTGGACAAAAGGGCTATACACGTAAACCATCAACCAACGGTACTACAAAAATATGGTAAGGAAGGAGAAGCGATTTATTCAATTTCAAGAGGTCTCCTTAATCGGAAAATGATTAGTCTAGCCGAAGAAGCAGGTGTGGTTTTTAAGTTTGAAGAAAAGATATGGGATGTCGATTTGTCGAATGCTTCCTTATTTACCGGTAAATCTGAACGGGAGGAATGGAAAACGTACAATTTTGACATCGTTTTTGGGGCAGATGGAGCCTTTTCAAGGATCAGACATAAAATGCAACGACAAAGTAGATTTGAATACAATCAACATTTTTTGGATGTTGGTTACAAAGAATTGACAATTCCTGCCAACGAGGATGGTACCCATAAACTGGATAAAAATTCTTTTCATATATGGCCGCGAAATGAATTTATGCTTATCGCAATGCCAAATATTGATGGCAGTTTCACCTGTACATTATTTTTACCTTTCGAAGGAAAAATTTCATTTGAAACCCTGACCACAGAAGAGGAGTTGCATCAATTCTTCACGAAGTTTTTTCCTGAAATTATGGATGATATCCCTAATTTGATGCATGATTTCTTTAAAAACCCAACAAGCGCGTTGGTGACGACAAAGTGTTTTCCATGGATATACAAAGATAAAATTGCATTGATTGGAGATTCGGCACATGCTGTCGTACCTTTTTATGGACAGGGAATGAATGCAGGATTTGAAGATATCTCTGTTTTGTCTGAACTGATGGAAACCTATAAAGACGACTGGAACAAAATATTTTCTTTATACCAAAAAGAGAGGAAACCCAATGCGGATGCAATTGCTGAATTAAGTTATAGGAACTTTCTGGAGATGAGCAGTAAAACCGCAGATGAATCCTTCCTATTGCGGAAAAAAATTGAAAAATTTTTAGCTTCTAAATATCCCGACAAATGGATTCCTGTTTATAGTAGGGTTACTTTTTCGAATAGATCTTATTCCGAAGCACTTCTCATTGGCGACCAACAGTCGGCGTTAATGGATGAACTTATGAAAATAGAGGATATTAAAAACAACTGGGAAAGTGAATTTCTCGAAAGGAAATTTCTGGAGTTATATGAAAATTCACCTTTAAACCAGTTTCCGAGTTAGCTACTATTCTTCGTCTCCTTCTTCTTCTCTTGGTTGCGGTAAATTTAAACTCTTGTACACTTCGTTAAGAGCTTCTTTGTTTTCAAGTAGAATAATGAGTGTATCGCCCGCAGCAATTTCCGAAGCACCATTTGGCGTAATAAATTTATCTTCGCGGGAAATCATGGCAATAATTGCCTTTTTAGGAAAATCCAGTTCCACAATTCTTTTCCCGACGGCAAAATTTTCCTTCGGAATATCTATTTCCTTTATCAGTGATTTGCTGCCCTCGGAGAGGAAAACATCTACTGGAGATTTTCGTTTCACTTTGAATGGTAAAGCAACATGTAGCCATTTTGCAACAATAGACAAAGTGGTTCCTTGGATAAGAATGGATGTTAAGGAGACGAAAAATACAATATTGAAAATGGTGTGTGCTTGTTCAATTCCTGCCAATAATGGATATGTTGCAAACACAATTGGAACGGCTCCTCTTAAACCGACCCATGAAATATACCACCTACGGCGCATTTTCATCTTAAATGGTATGAGGCTTAAGAAAACACCAACGGGTCTGGCAATCAATATTAGAAAAAGCGAAATAATCAATCCTACTTCAACAATGGAAATAAGACCACTCGGATAGACCAAAAGACCCAAGGTAAGGAAAAGCACAATCTGCATCAGCCAAGCCAAACCATCAAACATTTTCATAATGGTTTTTTTGTGGATCAGGTTTTGGTTTCCTAAATACACAGCTGACAAATAAACCGCTAAAAATCCATTTCCCCCTAAGGTATCGGTCGCTGAAAAAACAATGAACATAATAGCGATAGTCAATACAGGATAAAGTCCGTCAAAATCCAATTGAATCTTGTTAATAATATACTTGCTTATTTTTCCGAAAATAAATCCAAGAGCGGTACCAATAATGATTTGTTTAAAAAAAACCGGAAGGAAATCTATAATACTCTGATCTTGATTGACTACAAGACCTAAGAAAATGATCGTAAGTAAATAAGCCATTGGATCATTACTACCGCTTTCCAGCTCCAATGTTGGTCTTAAGTTTGATTTAAGTGCTAAATTTTTTGATCTTAAAATAGAAAATACTGCCGCGGCGTCCGTAGATGAAACAATTGACCCAAGAAGTAAACTTTCATATATTGTGAAACCGGTTTCCATATATAGATCGGTAATAAACCATACAAAAAAACCGAGTGAAACTGCGGTTAACAAGACGCCGAAAGTGGAGAGCACCACTCCTTGCCACATAACTGGTTTTATACTTTTCCAGTTGGTATCCAATCCTCCAGAAAACAAGATAAAATTCAAAGCTACAATACCTACAAATTGTGCAATTTGCGGATCATTAAATTCTATTCCCCCAATACCTTCCGAACCTGCAAGCATTCCAACGGCCAAGAAAAGTATTAATGTGGGAACTCCAAATCGATACGATGTTTTTCCGGCTAAAACACTAATTAAAAGAAGAACTGAACCAATAAGTAAGACGTTTTCAGTGGTTATATTCATTGAGGAGATTTTATTTTCGGTTTCAAAAATACGATTTTGAGTCGGAATTTTTTTGAAGAAAATGATAAAGAAGTAGAAAATCCATCAAGAAGAACTTTTTTAAAAACAAAAAATCCTCCACTGAGGGAGGATTAAACTTTAAACGCTTCAAAATTTATAAAGAAGAGAACAAACTATTCATTTTTTCCTTTTCTTCATTTGCCAATTCTTCGTCGACCAATATCCTTCCGCTGTGTTCATCGGTGATGATTTTTCTTCGGCTCGAAATTTCCATGATTACTTGTGGCGGTATCGTAAAAAATGAACCTCCCGAAGCTCCACGTTCAACCGGAACCACGGCCAAGCCATTTTTAACATTGGATCTGATCCTTTGGTAAGCTCCTACCAATCGTTGGTCGATGTTTTTTTCTTGTTCCTTTAATTTTTCAATTAAAGCTTTTTCTTCTTTTTCTGTTTCGGAAAGAATTTCGTTCAACTCACTTTTCTTATGATTCAAGTGGTTTTGACGCGCTTCGATCTTTTCCTTTGTTTGATTAATTACTTCAGTTTTATGTTCTATTTGAACCCTGTATTCATTAATATGTTTTTCTGCAAGTTCAATTTCCAGTTCCTGAAATTCAACCTCTTTTGAAAGTGCATTGAATTCCCTGTTATTTCGAACATTTTTTTGTTGTTCTGAATATCTTTTTATTGCTGCTTTCGCAGTTTCAATAAGATTTTTCTTGTTCTTGATTTCGGAATCTATGGTTTCAAGATCGGCTGTTAATTTCTCTAAACGCGTATTTAAACCAGCAACTTCATCTTCTAAATCTTCAACTTCTAAAGGAAGTTCCCCGCGCACGTTCCTTATTTCGTCTATGCGAGAATCAATCAGTTGAAGATCATATAAAGCTCTTAACTTTTCTTCTACAGTAACATCTGTTTTCTGTGCCATACTTATAAATACTTGATAGGATTGGTATCTGTGTTCGATAAAATAAATGCAAAATTAGGCAATTTTTTTGTAAGATAAGAGAATAGTAAGTTTTTTGTGAATTGTTCACTTTCATAATGACCAATATCCGCTAAAACAATATTTTCAGCTTTGAAAAAATCATGGTATTTTAAATCGGACGTGATGAAAATATCTGCTTCAGCTCGTTTTGCTGCCTCAATGGCAAAACTTCCACTTCCTCCCAAAACGGCAATTTTTTGTACGGGTTTGTTTAAGAATTTACTGTGCCGCACGATTCCACAGTTAAATTTTTGCTTTACTAATTTTAAAAAATCCTTTTCATTCATCACTTCCGGTAAATTTCCGATCATTCCCATCCCAATGTTTTGGTTTGTATTCTCAAGGGAAATAATTTCATAAGCAACTTCTTCATAAGGATGTTCCTCAAAAAGTTTTTTCAAAATTGGCGCTGTCAAGTGTTTTGGAAAAGTCACATTGAGTTGTACTTCTTTTTCATATCTCATTTCTCCAATTTCACCTATAGAGGGTTTTGCACGCTCATTGCCCTTAAAACTTCCAATCCCTTCAATATTGAAACTACAGTTGTCATAATCCCCTATACCTCCCGCGCCGACATCAAAAAGTGCATTGCGCACTTGTTCAATATTTGAAACGGGAACATAAGTGGTGAGTTTCTGAATGGTAAATTTTTTGGGAATTAATATTTTGCGGTTCAAAAGGTTTAATCTTTCGCAAATTGCGTTGTTCACTCCTTCAAAGCAATTGTCCAAAGCGGTATGAATTGCATAGATAGCAATTTTGTTTTGTATCGCTTTTATGACTGTTTTTTCCACATAATCGGATCCGTTTAATTTTTTCAATCCAGAAAAAATAATGGGATGAAAGCTAATAATGAGGTTGCAGTTTTTTTCAATGGCTTCATCAACAACAGCTTCCAGTGTATCTAAGGTAATAAGTGTGCCAGTGACTTTATTTTGGGAAGAACCTACCAAAAGTCCGACATTATCGAATTCTTCAGCATAATTAATTGGAGCTAATTCTTCAATTGCATTGATAATATCCTGAATTCTCATATTTTTACGTTTTGATCCAAAGATAAAAATTAACCTTAGCAGATGTCACTTCGAAAACTACTTTTTCCTTTTTCAATTTTATACGACGGAGTGGTTGGCACTAGGAACTATTTGTACAACACTGGTTTTTTTAAATCGAAAAAGTATGATATTCCTGTTCTTTGTATTGGAAACTTGAATGTTGGCGGTACGGGGAAATCACCTATGGTTGAATATGTAGCTACACTTCTTAAAGCTGATTATAAAGTGGCGGTATTGAGCCGGGGATATAAAAGAAAAAGCAAAGGGTTTTATCTCCTAAAAGGAGATGAAAAAGCTGAAGTTACTGGAGATGAACCATTGCAGTTTAAAATGAAATTTCCCAATGTCGTTGTTGCAGTTGATGAAAACCGTCAACATGGAATAGCGGAAATTTTAAATCTGGAAAACCCTGATGTGATTATTCTGGATGATGCTTTCCAACATCGCAAGGTTACTGCCGGTTATAACATTTTACTCAGTGCCTTCGGAGATCTTTATATAGATGATTTGTTGCTTCCGGCAGGTAATTTAAGGGAAAATCGAGCTGGGGCAAAAAGAGCCAATGCAGTTGTGGTAACAAAATGTCCGCCAGATCTTTCCGAGGAGGAAATGCAAACAATCCAATCCAAACTGAAAATAGAAAAGCAACAACAACTTTTTTTTACTTCTATTGAATATGCTTCAAAATTAAAAGGTTCAAAAAAGGAAATGAATTGGTCGGAATTAAAGGAAAAAGCGACTTTGGTTACGGGAATTGCGAATCCGAAACCTTTGATTTCACACTTGGAAAAAATCGGATTAAAAAACAGCTTAAAACATTTAAAATTTCCCGATCACCATATTTTTTCAGAAAGAGAAATCAATCAGATAAATTCTTTTGATATGGTAATTACAACCGAAAAAGATTATATGCGGTTGAAAGATAAAATTTCAGAGGAAAAGCTGTTCTACATTCCTATTGAAGTCAGATTTATCAAAAACAAAAAAATATTTGACTCTGATTTACAGTATTTTGTAAATGAAAAAATGAGATAACAGGTATCTCATTTTCTCTTTGGCTAATCCAAATTACGATGTTTCATAATTGGTATTACGCCAATAAATCAAAGGTTATGCCATTTATTTTTTTCTAAATTTTCACCAAATAATTATTGATTTTCTGAAAGAATTCTTCCACTTTATAAGGTTTAGGGATAATGTCGTTAAATCCATTCAAATAAAATTGATCCAGATTATCATCTAAAGTTACAGCTGTCAATGCAATAATAGGAATGTTATTGTTGAATTTTCTGATTTCAATGGTTGCTTCAATCCCACTTATTCCGGGCATGTGAATATCCATGAGAACCAAATCGTATTTATTGTTTTGCACCTTTTCCACCGCAATAGAACCATTGTCTGCCACATCACAGATTACCTTGTGTTTTTCAAGAATTTTCCGCGTGATCATTTGGTTGATTTTATTGTCTTCCACAATGAGAATCCTCTTGTGATGCATAATTTCATTCGAAAGAATAACTTCACTTTCCAATTTGGCTTTCTTTTTTTCTGGTACATCAATATATCCCAGTGTTAATTGAAAGTAAAAAAGTGCGCCTTTTCCCAAATCGCTTTCCAAATGAATTTCACTGTGAAGAAGATCAAGTAGATTTTTTACAATAGAAAGACCGAGACCTGTACCGCCAAATTTGCGGTTGATTTGCATACTTCCTTGGGTGAAATTTTCGAAAATTGAATTTTGTTTTTCTTTACTGATTCCTTCTCCGTTATCCTCCACCTCAAAACGTAAAAACACATGATCCGGTGTTTTTTTCGCCAGTTTTACCCGAATCCAAATGTCACCATTTTCTGTAAACTTGATGGCATTTCCGATTAAATTGATTAAGATCTGCGAAATAATCAAGGGATCTCCTTTTATCCGCTTCGGAATCGCTTCATCGAATTCATGGTGAATTTTATTTCCTTTGTCTTCTCCGGATTTGTTCAAGGCAATTAAAACATCATTGATCCTCTTTTTAAGATTGAAAGAGGTGTCCATGGTTTCCACTTTCTTGGCTTCCAATTTGTTAAGGTCAAGAATGTTGTTTATTAAAGAGAGTAGATATTCTCCTGAAAACTTCAGGGAATTTAAATGTTCTTTCTGGTTGGGCGTCGGACTTTCTTCCAATAACAAATGCGTTAATCCGGTCACGGCGTATAACGGAGTTCTCAATTCATGAGTAATTGTTGAAAGAAATTGCGCTTTGGCAAGTGAAGCTTTTTCGGCGTTTTCTTTTGCTAAAAGCAGTTCCGCATTCTTTTTTTGTAAAAGCGAATTTGCACGGGCTCTTAAGTGATTGTTTTTATATAAAGATAATGTGAGTAAAGAGAGAATTGTTATAAGAGCAACACTGAGAATGGTGGTTAACTTATTGAATTGTAAAGTTCTCTCTTGTTCTCTATTGATTTCATTGATGACATTCATTTGATTTTTGAGCAAATCCACACCATACCGTGTATTGGCATCTAACGCCATTGCTTGTTGGTTCAAATTGAAAATTGTATTTCTAATACTATTGCTTTCCTTAAGATAGATAAGGGAAGCCTTAAAATTCCCTTTTTCTTCCAAAATCTGGCTCAACATAAGATTTGAGCTCATTTGCATGCTCGGGTAATGATATTTTTCTGCAATTTGAATTGCTTTCAGCGCTGCTTCCTCAGCTCGTTTCAAATCTTGTGTATGCATAAAGGTTCTGGCGAAATAATAATAGACCCGGGATTGTTCATAATAATTGGAACCACCTGATAGTAATTTCTCCGACTTTTCCAATAAATGAAGAGCACGTCCCAGATTTTTGGTGCTGTTCAGCACCACAACGGCACGATTTAATGCAACGATTCCCAGATTTTCGGAATCTCCTAAATCCTCGTAAATTTCTTCGGCTTCATCTAGATTTTCATTCGCCTCTTCGAAATCTTGCTTTACATTATTCAGTTTTGAGAAATTGACCAAAGAGTTCGCTTTTCCTAATCTATCTTCAATGTTGTCCTGCATTTTAATCGCGCGCAAAAATTCCTTTTCGGCCTTTTGGTAGTCATGTTGTACAAAGTACATTTGAGCAAGAAGACCGCTTGTTTGGGCAATGAATTGTTTATGTCCCAAATCTTGGGAAAGTTTTAATGCCTGCACCAATTGTTTATGCGCGACATCAATATTCATCCGATCAAGGTTTTTTCCGGCGCTGTCCAAATAGGCTTCGATTGTTGTTGTAGTGCCATCTTCTTGGATTTCTTGAGAAAACCCATCGTGAGAGAAAAACATCAGAAGGACCAGAAATCTTAAAAGGATTTTTTTCATCGAATTATTTGGGTACTACTAACTTTTCACTAAAAGTAGTTATTTCTTATTTATAAGAGAAATTAAATTAAGAAGACGGTTTGAATAACCAATTTCATTATCGTACCAACCAATTATTTTAACGAGTTTCCCACCAATAACAGAGGTCATTTGCGAGTCAAATATGCACGAATAGGGATTTCCCAAAATATCAACGGAAACAATGGGATCTTCCGTATAGCTTATTATCCCTTTAAAGGAAGTTTCCGAAGCTTGTAAAAAAGCATCATTGATTTCTTCTATACTTGTGGAGCGTTTTACATTCAGTGTCATATCGGTTAAGCTTCCATTTGCGACAGGAACCCGAATTCCGCAGCCACCAATAACATCGCTCAAATGAGGAAAAATTTTCGTCATTGCTTTCGCTGCCCCCGTGGTAGTGGGAATAATGGATTGCCCAGCAGCGCGTGCCCTTCTCCAATCTTTATGCGGACGATCATGAAGGGTTTGATCGCTGGTATAGGAATGTACAGTGGTTATGTATGCCTGTTCTATTCCGAGTAAATCATCAACAACCTTTAACATTGGCGCCGCATTGTTGGTTGTACAGGATGCGTTTGAAATAATATCTTCATTTCCGGTCAATAGATGATCGTTTACACCCAAAACAATCATTTTTATAGAATCATCTTGTGGTGGGACCGATAAAACCACTTGTTGAACCCCTTTTTTTAAATGCGGAATTAATTCAGCCCTGGTCTTGAACTTTCCGGTAGCCTCAACAACTATGTCGGCATTGTATAAATTCCACGGAATCTCTTCTGGATGCTTAAAATTTAGAATTGGAAATTTTTTCCCATCAACACATATTGCGTTTTCCGAAGCAGAAATGGAATGATTGAATATTCCATGAATGCTGTCATATTTCAATAAATGAGCAAGGGTAGGAGCGTCTTCAATTTCATTGATGGCAACCACTTCCATGTCTGGTTGTGAGATCAGGATTTTGAAAAGATTCCGCCCAATTCGGCCGAAGCCATTGATTGCTACTCTTATTGGTTTTCCCATTTTTTAATTTCCGAAAATTAGGTAAGGTGCTTTTGTGCTTTATAGGAGGATCTTACCAAAGCACCACTTTCAACATGTCTAAATCCCATTTCCAACCCAACGGTTTCATATTTTTTGAATTGCTCGGGAGTTATAAATTCTTTTACTGGTAAATGTTTTTTACTGGGTTGAAGGTATTGACCAATTGTGACAATATCCAAATTCACCGATCTCAAATCTTTCAAGGTTTGGATGACTTCTTCTTCTCGTTCTCCCAAACCCAACATAATTCCGCTTTTGGTTCTTTTCATACCCTGATCTTTGAGATATTCCAAAACCTCCAGACTCCGTTCATATTTCGCTTGAATCCTCACTTCCCGTGTCAGGCGTTTTACGGTTTCCATATTATGCGATACAACTTCGGGGTTAACGGCAATAATTCGATCAATGTTCTTTTTCACTCCTTGAAAATCGGGTATCAGCGTTTCCAATGTGGTTTGTGGGCTCATTCTTCGGATCGCTTTCACGGTTTCCGCCCAAATAATAGATCCCATATCCTTTAAATCATCCCGATCAACACTGGTAATCACGGCATGTTTAATTTGCATCAATTTTATTGACCTGGCCACTTTCTCTGGTTCATCCCATTCTATAGTTTCTGGCCGTCCTGTTTTAACTCCACAAAATCCGCAGGATCTGGTGCAAATATTTCCAAGGATCATAAAAGTTGCTGTTCCTTCTCCCCAACACTCACCCATATTTGGGCAACTGCCTGATGTACAAATGGTGTGTAAATTATACTTATCAACGAGTCCACGCAATTCCGTGTATTTTTTTCCAGTAGGAAGTTTTACGCGAAGCCATTGTGGTTTTGCTTGCCTTTTCTCGGGAAAAACGGTTTCTGTGCTCATAAAAAATGATAAGCTGCAAAGATATAAATAATAGAATAATTTAAAGACGAAGCAACTGATTAAAAGCCTAAAATCTCCCGATCACTTTTACTAAATGTCACGATGTTTTATAATAGACGCCAATAATTTTTTTGCCCTTAAAAGTTTAACCTTCACATTATTTACGGGTTCATGGACATGAGTTGCTATTTCTTGATAGCTCAATTCCTGAAAATACCTCAAGTTTATCATTTCCTGGTAATGAGGTTTTAACTGCTTTATGTCGGCAAGTAATTGTGCAAGATTTTGTTCTTTAATAAGAGTATCTTCAATAGAAAGTGAATTATCCGCGATTTCATTGACAACATGAATTTTCTCATCGCTGGTTTTTGCACGAATGGAAGCGTTGTTCTTCCGAATTAAATCGATATGAATATTTTTCGAAATCGTGGTGAGCCAAGTGCTGAATGAATAGGAACTATTGAAAGTGTGGATTTTGTCAAAAGCTTTTGAAAAGGTTTGAATGGAAATGTCCTCAGCATCATGTTCGTTTTTTGTCCTTTGAAGCTGAAAGCCATAAATTTCGTTCCAGAACCGATCCAATAAAAAATTGAAAGCTGATTGATGCCCTTCTTTTGCTTTCTCTATTTGTGCTAAAAGTTCTTCTGAATTTATTTCCAATGCTGGGGTTTTGACATCAAATTTGAAATAAAGATAACTAATTGAAAGGAAACTAAAAACAATTCCAAAAACGGAAAAATCCACACAATGTCTCTCTCGTTCAGTTTCTTTCCAGCCCCAAAATAGACCAAAAACTGAATCAGTAATCTAACTGCCAATCCGCACAAAGCAATTTTCCAATCGGCAAAAATCACGACCAAGATAAAAGACAACCAAAACAACAATTGTGAGGCGTAAAAAAGTGCAAGTAGGAATTGATCTTTTTTCTTATAATTTTTTGCTACGGAAACATGTCTGCGTTTTTGTGTAAACCATTCCCCAAATGTTTTTTTGGGATAGCTCCGTGTGATTGAACCGTGGGAAAAACAAATCGCGGTATTGCTGCCAGAAGCTGCCTGATTGACAAAAAGATCGTCATCACCCGAACGGATGTATAAGTGGCTGGCGAATCCGTTATGCGCATAAAATTCGTCAGAGGTATAAGCTAAGTTCCGGCCTACACCCATGTACGGATTTCCAAGTCGGGCGAAACTGAAATATTGTATTGCGGTTAGCAGGGTCTCAAACCGAATCAATTTGTTTAAAAAGTTTTTTCCGTGGAAATAGCCTCCGTATCCTAAAACAATACTTTTATTTTCAGCAAAGTTCAACACCATTTCCTTTATCCAATTTGAAGATTCCGGCCTGCAATCTGCGTCGGTGAAAAGAAGATATTTGTGTTTTGCTTTCTTTATTCCCAATGTCAATGCATACTTTTTGTTGGCCCAAAAAGCTTCATTGTTTTCCACATTTACAATTTTTATCTTTTCATTTTTCGCTTGAAAATCTTCCATTACCTCCAAAGTTTCATCATTGGAAGCGTCATTGATTAAAATTACCTCGAAATCCGAGTATTCTTGAGATAAAATAAGTGGAAGAAAATCCCTAAGATTTTCGGCTTCATTTTTCGCGCAAATAACTATGGAAACAGGAATGTTTACAAGTTTCGAATCCGAAGAAATTTTTGAAAATGAAAAACTGAAAAATGAAATGTAATAACCTATGTTAATGGCAGTAATGGCCAAAAAAACAATAGCAAGTATAGACATTAAAGCTTATTCTTTAACTGGTGGGTTTGAACAATTTTTTGCTTCTTCTGGGGATTTACCGCAAAAACTACAAGATTCACCTTCTTTGTTTAAAAACGGGCTTTGGCTGGCGCATGTTCCTGCAAATTTCCCGTCTTTTTTTGCCCATATTTTAATGGCAATTCCTGCAAATGCCAAAGCCAATAATATAATCGTAATCAATAAAAGTTTCATAACATTGATTTTATGGTACAAAATTACAATTTAAAGCACGCAACCTAAAATTTAGCAGTAAAAAATTTTAAAATTTAGAAATTCCAATTGTCTGTAAAACAAATACTTAGATACGGGATTAAAAAATATTCACTTCAGGTTCCAAAACGATCTGGTATTTTCGTTTTACCTCGGAAATTATTTCTTTGGAAAGGTTTAGAATTTGCCCTCCTGTTGCTTCTCCATAATTCACCAACACCAAAGCTTGGTTTTTGTGAACACCGGCGTCACCATTTCGAAAGCCTTTATATCCAGCATGTTCTATGAGCCATCCAGCGGGAATTTTTATTTCGTTCGCAGAAATATTATAAAAAGGAATTTCCGGAAATTTGTTTTGAAGTATGGAAAACGCTTCTGCGGAAATAACCGGATTTTTAAAAAAGCTGCCACTGTTGCCCAAAATTTTTGGATCTGGTAGTTTTGCTTTTCTGATTTTAATGACAGCATTTGAAACATCCTTGATTGTCGGATTCTGTATGCCTTCCTCTTCAAGTGCGCTATCTATAGAACCGTAAGAAGTGTTTAATTGATGGTTTTTTTTTGAAAGTGAAAAAGTTACGTTGACGATAATGTATTGACCTTTCAGTTCGTTTTTGAAGATCGAATTTCTGTATCCAAATTTACATTCTGCCGCCGTAAAAATTCGCCTTTCCAGTGTCTGAATATTAATAGCCTCACATTCCAAAAACGAATCCTTTAATTCTACACCGTAGGCTCCGATATTTTGAATAGGAGCCGTTCCTACATTTCCGGGAATAAAGGATAAATTTTCCAATCCGCCGAATCCTTTTTCCAGACACCACATGACAAACTGATGCCAGTTTTCTCCAGCTTGTGCACAAACTACTGCGGTTTCATCGGTTTCCCGTACAATTTCTTTTCCTTTTAAATCAATATGAACAACAGTAGCATCAATGTTTTGGGTGAGGAGCATATTGCTTCCGCCTCCAAGTATAAATATTTCTGATGCGTATGTTTTTTTTAAAACGGATTTCAGTGCTTCAACTGAATGAACGGCAACAAATTTTTTGGCACTTACATCTACTCCGAAGGTATTGTGTTCTTTTAAAGATTTGTTGGAGACAAATTCCATTATTGATTATATACTTTTAGAGCGGCATCCAAAATAACAACTGATTTTCTTAAATCTTCTTCTTTAAGTACGTAAGCCAATCTTACTTGGTTTAGTCCTGTGTTTGGAGTGGAATAAAAACCTGCGGCGGGTGCCAACATCACAGTTTCCCCGTTCAAAGAGAATTCTTCCAAAAGCCAACGTGCAAAATCATCAGCGTTGTTAACTGGTAATTCAGCGATACAGTAAAAAGCTCCTTTAGGGTTCGCCACTTTCACGCCGTCAATTTTCTCCAATCCGGAAACCAAAGTATTTCTTCTTGATGTGTATTCCTCAATCACCTCGTCAAAATAGGATTGTGGTGTGTTTAAAGCAGCTTCGCTGGCAATTTGTGCAAATGTGGGCGGACTCAATCTGGCTTGGGCAAATTTCATTGCGGTTGCCATCACTTCCTTGTTTTTGGAAACGATACAACCTATTCGGGCACCGCACATGCTATATCTTTTAGAGACAGAATCAATCATAATGGCATGATTTTCCAAGTCGGAAACATTCATCACAGAATAATGAACCGCACCATCATAAGCGAATTCTCGGTAAACTTCATCCGCAATTAGAAATAGATCATGTTTTTTTACAATTTCCGATAGCTGCTGAATTTCTTCTTCGGTATATAAATAACCCGTCGGATTTCCAGGATTACAAATCAATATCGCCTTGGTTTTAGGAGTAATCAATTTTTCAAATTCGGAAATGGGAGGTAGTGCAAATCCATTTTCAATTGAAGATTTTACGGGTACCACTTTAACACCTGTTGCGGTTGCGAATCCGTTGTAATTGGCATAAAATGGTTCAGGAATAATAATTTCGTCGCCGTGGTCTGAAATACTGCCCATGGCAAACATCAAAGCTTCAGAACCACCTGTTGTAATGATGATATCATTGCTGTGAACGTTTACGTTGTGTTTAGTGTAATAATTTGCAAGTTTGTTTCTATAAGATTCAAAACCAGCAGAATGGCTATAAGAAAGAACTTCAATATTACAATTTTGAACAGCTTCTATAGCCTGTGTCGGCGTCTTGATATCGGGTTGCCCGATATTTAATTGATATATTTTTGTTCCTCTTTTTACAGCTGCTTCTGCATAGGGAACTAATTTTCTAATAGGCGATTCAGGCATTGCTTGCCCCTTGTTTGAAATGGAAGGCATAATTAAATTTTTAGGTGTACAAAGTTGGGAATTTTTTATAATATCTGCTGCCAAATCCGCGATAAAAACTTCGAATTTAATGTGAAACAAAAAACCCTCGGAAAAGTACCGAGGGTTTCATTTTTTCATAATTAAAAAACTACTTTACCAATACACTTTTTGTGTCCTTGGCCAAAACTGTTCCTTTTATTTTTACAGCTTTTGTAGGTGTATCAGCGTTTGAATATACAGTTACTGTTTTTCTAATGGGTCCTACACGATTCGTATCGTATTTTACCTCTATTTTTCCTTTTTCACCTGGTTGAATAGGTGCTTCCGGTTTTGTAGGGATTGTACATCCGCAGCTGGATTTCACATCAGTTATAACCAGTGGTACATCTCCCGTGTTGGTAAAAGTGAATTCCCTCACACCATCACTTCCTTGCTCGATTTCCCCGTAATCCACTGTTTCAGAATCAAATTCGATTTTTGCTGTTTGGGCTTGTGTAACAAAACCAACAAAAGTAAAAATTGCAATTGCGATTAATTTTTTCATGTTTTTTTATTTTTCAAGATTGGTAAATATAAGTGGTTTGGTTTTTTCGTGCAACATTTAAATAAAATCTTCACTTTTTTAATCCTTAACTTATATTTACTTTTGTCACTATTTCAAAAATCAGACCAGTTTTTTATTATGACATCAAAATATAATGCGCAAGAGGTTGAGAACAAATGGTATAGCTATTGGATGGAACACGATTTTTTCCATTCGGAAGTTGATGAAAGGGAGCCTTATACAATAGTAATTCCTCCACCAAACGTGACCGGGGTTTTACATATGGGTCATATGCTGAACAATACAATTCAGGATGTTTTAATAAGAAGGGCGAGATTGAGAGGATACAATGCTTGTTGGGTTCCGGGAACCGATCATGCATCGATTGCAACCGAAGCCAAAGTAGTTGCAAAATTAAAATCCGAAGGAATAAACAAAAACGAACTTTCGCGAGAAGAATTTATCACGCATGCATGGGATTGGACCCATAAACATGGAGGAATCATTTTGGAGCAACTAAAAAAATTAGGAGCATCATGCGATTGGAAGCGGACAAAATTCACCATGGATGAAAATATGTCCGCTTCAGTGATTAAAGTTTTTGTTGATCTTTTTGAAAAAGGAAAAATCTACCGCGGATATCGAATGGTCAATTGGGATCCTGAGGCAAAAACAACTTTATCGGACGAGGAAGTAATTTACCGGGAACAACAAGGATCTTTATATTTTTTAAAATACAAAATTGAAGGTAGTGACGAGGAATTAACGATTGCTACAACCAGACCCGAAACGATTTTTGGCGATACTGCAATCTGCATTAATCCGAATGATGAACGCTTTTTTCATTTAAAAGGAAAAAGAGCAATTGTTCCCATTGCAAATAGATCAATTCCTATTATAGAAGATGAATATGTGGATGTGGAATTCGGTACAGGTTGTTTAAAAGTCACCCCTGCACATGATGAGAATGACAAGAACTTGGGCGATAAGCATAATCTTGAAATCATCGATATATTTAATGATAATGCTAGTTTGAATTCCTACGGATTGCATTACGAGGGGAAAGACAGATTTGTTGTTCGTACTGAAATAGTCAAGGAACTTGAATCGCTGAAGGTATTGGCGAAAACTGAAACCCATTTGAACAAAGTCGGAACCAGTGAGCGTACCGGGGCCGTGATTGAGCCAAAACTCAGTGACCAATGGTTTTTAAAAATGAAAGATTTGGCGCAACCTGCATTGGATGCTGTGTTGGAAAAAGATGTAAAATTAGTTCCTGAAAAATTTCTGAATACCTACAGACATTGGATGGAAAATGTGAGGGACTGGAATATTTCGCGTCAATTATGGTGGGGGCAACAAATTCCTGCTTATTACGTCGGAAAAGGAAAAGAGGATTTTGTTGTTGCCGAATCAAAAGAACAAGCTTTGGAAAAGGCTAAAGAAAAAACCGGAAATCCAAACCTTTCATTATCCGATTTAAAACAAGACGAAGATGCTTTGGATACCTGGTTTTCTTCTTGGTTATGGCCAATCAGCGTCTTCAACGGAATTTTAGAACCTGACAACAAAGAAATAAACTATTATTATCCTACAAACGATCTTGTTACCGCGCCCGAGATTTTGTTTTTTTGGGTTGCAAGAATGATTATTGCCGGTTACGAATACAGGGATGAAAAACCATTCAATAATGTTTACCTAACAGGAATTGTTCGGGATAAACAAAGACGTAAAATGTCGAAATCATTGGGTAATTCCCCAGATCCGTTGGATTTAATTTCTGAATACGGGGCCGATGGTGTAAGAGTGGGAATGTTACTCAGTTCTCCCGCTGGAAATGACTTAATGTTCGACGAAGATTTATGTAAACAAGGAAGTGCTTTTGTCAATAAAATCTGGAATTCCTTTTTACTGGTAAAAAGTTGGAAAACCTCTGATTCAATAGAACAACCGGGATCTTCGAAAATCGCAATCCAATGGTATAAAGCAAAATTCAATGCGACTTTAGCGGAAATTGATCATCAGTACACAAAATACCGAATGAGCGAGGCGTTGATGGCCACGTACAAATTGGTTTGGGACGACTTTTGTTCTTGGTTTCTGGAAATGATTAAACCAGCTTTTGGTGAACCCATGGACGAAGTCACTTATAGCGAAGCAATTTCGATTTTGGAAAGCAATTTAAAACTATTGCACCCTTTCGTTCCTTTCGTTTCCGAAGAAATCTGGCAGAATATCTCAGAAAGAGAGGTAAAGGATGCCCTCATTGTTTCCAGCTGGCCTGAAAAACAAGAAGATGATCTTTCGGTGATTCAGGAATTTGATTTGGCTTCGGAAGTAATTTCGGGAATAAGAACCATTAGAAAACAGAAGAACATTTCTTTCAAGGATAAAATCAAATTATTTGTTCTGAATAATGAACAAGCTTCTAAAACGTTCGATTCTGTCATCATCAAAATGGGAAATATTTCGGAATTGGAATATGTTTCGAATCAGGTGAGCGGTGCGCTTTCATTTCGAGTGAAATCAAATGAGTACTTCATTCCTATTGAAGGTGCAGTCGATATTGAAGCTGAAAAGGAAAAGCTTCAAGCCGAATTGGAATACATTACCGGTTTTTTGGAATCAATAAACAAGAAACTTTCAAATGAGCGTTTCGTGAATAATGCTCCTGAAAGTGTTGTTGATATAGAAAAGAAGAAAAGAGAAGATGCTTTAGCGAAATTAGAAGCTGTAAAAGCAAGTTTGGAGAACCTTGCTTAATATTTCAGCTTTTGAAAAAATAAAAACCCGTAGTTTCAACTACGGGTTTTGTTATTTAAGCTGTTTTGCGATTTTGTGCCGTTTTGTTTTTATAGAGTTTATATCCAAGATAACCGATTCCAGCGACCGCTCCCCATTTCATCAGGCTTCCTGTCATTCCAATTCCTTTTCTTACAGCCATAAATTCTATCGCTTTTTTTGCTAATTCCTTAAGTTCCATCTTTTAAAATTTTAATTTATTTAAAGCTAAAAAACTTTCAGACCAAAAGGAGTTAAGAATATTTGAAATAACAAGCTTTTAACGGTTATCGCTATTGAATTGGTTGTAGTTCAGCAAAAATTAAACGGGAAATTTTTGATTTTTACTTCCCATAGGTGTTGGCGGGTTTCTTTGGTTGTACTTTCTCTTCACTTTTATAAATCTATATCTCAGATCGTCGTAAAATAAGCCAATAAGCAAAATCATTCCTGCAACAATTAGAGTGTTTAATTTAAAATCAAATCTGGAGAATAAAAGTCCGCCGATTAATCCACCAACAAAAAAGAACGTGATTATATAAATCCGCATTTTTATATTCGACTTCAATTTATTTCTGTTCGAATTTAATTTTGGAAAGAATAATTGAGAAAGGTCGATACCTAAATCGGTAAAAAGACCAGTAAGGTGTGTCGTCCTTACCACTGCATTGGAAATTTTTGTCACAAAAGAATTTTGAAGTCCCATAGCAAAAAGCAACAGGCATACAATTAAGTCGGAAGAATCCATATTGATTAGATTACTTAAAAGTCCTATGGAAATCAAAATCGAACATTCAATGACAGTTGGCAGTAAAAAAACGTTGAGACGCTTGTTTCCCTTAAACTTCTCAATGAGAAAACCAGAGAAAAATGATCCTAAAAGAAAAGAGAGAATGTAGAAGAAGTAAATGCTTCCTTTCCAAAATTCAAAATCTGCAACATCATTGATAAATAAAGCAAAATGTCCCGTTACATTGGTCGTTAATTGGCTAAGGGACAAAAATCCGGCTATATTTACGATTCCAGCTACAAAAGATAGTAGCGTTGCTATTTGCAGATTGTGTTTTAAGGTTCTGCTTTTACCTTGATGTCTAAACATTTTATAGCTTAAATGTCGCCAATATATTTTTCTACCATTTCTATATAGCGGATTTTGGCTTCTTCCGAACTAATATTTTTAACCTGTAACAAAGCATTCAGTTTGAACGCACTTCTTAAGTCACTGTCACCAGTAGGAGTGTAAAATCGGTTGTTTTCGGTGGCCCTTTTGTAATATGCGTAGAAATGAAGCATAATATCTGGGGCAAATTTCAAATCTGTCTGGCAAGCCAGTTCATAGGCTTTTTCAAATTTCATATTTATTTCCTCAGGATTCATAATGCAATTCTATACTTTGGCAATAATTGATAATCCACCTTTTACTTTTTGATTTAAAACCACTTCCAAGGGCGTATTAAGAGGAAGAAAAACATCTACCCGCGAACCAAATTTAATGAACCCGCTGTCTGCTCCTTGTACAACTTCATCTCCAACTTTTGCATAGTTAACGATTCGTTTTGCCAAGGCTCCCGCCACTTGTCTGTACAAAACTTCACCAATGACCGTATTTTCTATCACTACTGTTGTACGTTCATTTTCTTCACTCGCTTTTGGATGCCATGCAACTAAATATTTTCCTGGATGGTATTTACTGTATTTCACTACACCATTGATTGGATGCCGCGTTACATGTACATTGATTGGTGACATAAAAATTGAGACCTGAAGTCTTTGATCCTTAAAATATTCCTTTTCAAATACCTCTTCTATAACTACAACTTTACCATCTACGGGGGCTACAATATGTGCATCGTTAACAAGGGTATTTCGTTTTGGATTTCTGAAAAATTGGATGATCAAAAGCAATAATATTGTGGTTCCGACCAAAATAAACTGCTTTATCCATAAAATTTCAAATACGAAAACCGAAAGCAAGTTTAGGGCAATAAAAATTAAAATTGCCACAATCATTATTTTATAACCTTCTTTATGAAACATACAACGTTATTTGTAAATAGGCGTATATAAACGGACTCGCGAAAACAATACTGTCCAGCCGATCAAACAATCCGCCGTGACCGGGCATCAGCTTTCCACTATCTTTTACACCCGCTTGTCTTTTTAACTTCGACTGGATTAAATCACCAAAAGTACCAAAAATACCGATAATTAATGCCATGCCCATCCATATTGGGAACGTGAGCTGATCCGTAAAATAATATACACCATAGCTGGCAATCACTGTAAACAGTAGGCCGCCCCAAAATCCTTCAACTGTTTTGTTGGGAGAAATTTTTTCATAAAGTTTCTTTCGGCCAAAATTCTTTCCTACAATATAGGCAAAAGTATCATTGGCCCATATTAGAACGAAAGCACCGATCACAATTAAAGGGTTGTAATCTAGAGTGTAACTTGGGATCAGCGTTAAAAAAATGAAAGAGGAAATCAAATAGAATATGACGATTACGTATTCATTTTTTTCCAACAAGGTTATTTTTCTTTCAACAAGTAAATCCCGTATCATGTATAAATTTACTAAAAGGGTAGCGGCCAATAGTAAGAGGGTGGCACTGTGGTTCCATTTTGTATAGCTAAAAAAATAAAAAAGAAGAATAAGCAAAAAAAATGGAAAAACATTTTTAAGTTTCAACATTTTTTGAAGTTCGAAAAGACAAATCGTTGCAAAAATCAAAAAAAGAAGTAGGAAGCTTTCTTCCCTAAAAAAGATACAACTTACGAGAATGGCAATGTAAACAAAGCCTGAAATTGTTCTGGTTATTGTTTCCCTCATACTACAAATCTTCAAGAAGCAGCAGATACAAATTTTTGGTTGTGCTTCCGTAGCTCATAAAATCCCCTTCTTGTTTGGTTTCAAAAAGTTTAATTGTAGTGATGTTAGAGGGTATGTTTTCCCGATTTTTAAATTTTATTCCCCGTAAACCTTCTCCAATAGTATTGACCAACTGACTCGTGGAGGCAATAATAATTACATTCTTGGGCAATTCATGTATTTTCTTCTCTTTGATTTGATTCGAGGACAGCAAAATTGAACCATTATCTGCAATCAGATATTCACAAGTTCCTATATAAAAAGTTGCATCCGGTGATTTTGTAAAGGTTAAATTATAATTACTGAATTTGTTTGACAAATTATGGTCAAAGCAACAAACTTCTTTTTCGTACCAATCATTTTCGAGAAGAATTTCGTCAAAAACATTCATAATTTCCTCATTGCTTTCACAATAAAGAAATTTACCACCGTTGTTTTTAAAATTAAGCATGAACCGTTCATCGGTCGGTAACGGAACCTCTGGCATATATTTACTACACTCGGCGTTGTCAGGTTTTTCTTGACCTTTGTCTGATTTAGGTTTGGGATATAAAAACTTTCTAAATAGACTCATAGATGAATAGCTCGTATAGGTTTAATCAAAGGTAAAAAATCTTAATCTAACCACTTGGGCTAAATTAAGATTTTTTTTGTATTTAAAAAGGAAGATTATTCCCTGTTTTCATCAGACTCCTCGGGAATCGTAACGGGGATATTTGGTGTTTGTACCACCTCGTCGTTAATTGGAGGAGTCGTATTGCCTTTGTTGGGAAGAACATTTGGGACAGCAGGAGTTTCCGGCTTGTCATAAGGTCTCTCACCGAAGATTTGTTGTAAATCGTCTTTGAAAATCACTTCTTTTTCCAATAAAATTTCCGCTAATTGGGTCAGTTTATCTTTATGATGGCTCAATAAATCAATCGCTCTTTGATATTGAGACTCAATAATATTGGAAATTTCTTTATCTATAAGTTCAGAAGTTTTTTCACTATAAGGCTTTGTGAAATTATATTCGCTCTGTCCAGAGGAATCGTAGTAAGTGAGATTGCCAATTCTTTCGTTCAAACCGTAAATGGTAACCATTGCTCGGGCCTGTTTTGTCACTTTCTCTAAATCGCTCAAGGCCCCAGTCGAAATTTGATTGAACATTACTTTTTCGGCCGCACGACCACCCATGGTGGCACACATTTCGTCAAGCATTTGTTCAGGACGAACAATTAATCTTTCTTCAGGTAAATACCACGCAGCACCAAGGGATTGACCTCGTGGTACAATAGTTACTTTTACCAACGGGGCGGCGTGCTCCAACATCCAACTCACAGTGGCATGACCCGCTTCATGAAATGCAATTGCCCTTTTTTCATCAGGAGTAATAATTTTATTTTTCTTTTCCAATCCACCAACAATTCTGTCAACAGCATCCAAGAAATCCTGTTTCCCGACTGCCGATTTGCTTTGACGGGCAGCAATTAAGGCAGCTTCATTACAGACATTGGCAATATCAGCCCCAGAAAAACCTGGTGTTTGTTTTGCCAAAAATTCTGTATCCAGCTCATCTGCAATTTTTTTGATCGGCTTTAAATGCACTTCAAAAATTTCTTGTCGCTCCCTAACATCTGGTAAATCCACATAAATTTGACGGTCAAATCGTCCGGCGCGCATTAATGCTTTGTCAAGAACATCTGCACGGTTTGTGGCAGCAAGTACAATAACATTTGTGTTTGTGCCAAAACCATCCATTTCGGTAAGAAGCTGATTTAAAGTATTTTCCCGTTCATCGTTCGATCCAGACATATTACTTTTTCCCCGAGCTCGTCCAATGGCATCAATTTCATCGATAAAAATAATTGCCGGTGATTTTTCTTTCGCTTGTTTGAATAAATCCCTCACCCTTGAAGCACCAACTCCAACAAACATTTCCACAAAATCTGATCCTGAGAGCGAGAAAAAGGGAACTTTGGCTTCGCCGGCAACGGCTTTTGCCAATAATGTTTTACCTGTTCCAGGAGGCCCTACCAATAAGGCTCCTTTCGGAATTTTTCCTCCCAAAGCAGTATATTTATCTGGAGTTTTAAGAAAATCGACAATTTCTTGAATTTCCTCTTTGGCTCCTTCTAATCCGGCTACATCTTTAAAAGTCGTTTTAACGTCGGTATTTTGATCAAAAAGTTTTGCTTTGGATTTTCCAATATTAAAAATCTGACCTCCGGCACCACCACTGGCACCTGAGCTCATTCTTCTCATGATAAAAATCCAGATTCCTATAATCAGGACAAACGGTAAAAGTGTGAGTAAAACTTCTCCCCAAACATTGGATTGTGTGTCATAAGTAACAACGGTAGCCAAATTATTTTCGGCCTTTATTTCCCGAATCCTGTTTTCAAAATTTTGAAGATCCCCAAATTGAAATACATAATCTGGGTTTCCTTCGGATGGGAAAAATTCATTCTGTTGGGTTTTTTTATGTTCTTCTGAAGCTTTGGCTTCTTCTGTTAAAAAAACACGCGCTTGTGTATTATTGACAATTACAACTTCCTTTACATCGCCTTCCCTGAGGAAAGTTTCAAATTTCGCCGGATTTGTTTCCGCTGGTTCGTTAAAACCACTTCCGCCAATATAATTTAATGCTATAAATATGATTATCGCCGCGGCGTAAATCCAGTACGCACTGAATTTAGGCTTTTTCGGTTCTGGTTTTTTCTTATTTTGTTCTTTGGACATTCTGGATCGTTTATTAGTAGTTGGATTGGATAGAAGTTATTTTAGCATCACCCCATAAACTTTCTATATCATAATATTCACGGATGTGTTTCTGGAAAACATGGACCACCACATTTACATAGTCCATGAGAATCCATTCAGCATTCTCACTTCCTTCAATGTGCCAAGGTTTGTCTTTCAGGGATTTACTAACGGTTTTTTGAATGGAACCTACAATTGCATTAACTTGTGTGTTTGATGTTCCATTGCAAATTATAAAATAATCGCAAACCGTATTTTCGATTTCACGTAAGTCAAGAATATCTATATTATTTCCTTTTACTTCTTCTATGCCTTTTATGATTTGTGCTATAAGTTGGTCGTTGTTCTTTTCCTTTTTTGCCATTAAATTTATTTCTTTACGCAAAGTTATTACATTTTCAGATTCTTTAGAGTGAAAGAAATGTAAATAGTCATAAACACTTCTATGTATGCGTATAATCAAAGTTGGTGCCACCAATTCCACTAATTCTTTTGCCAAAGATCTTTACAAGAACAATTTAATAAACGAAGCTACATGCATCGTTGCTCACAGTCAAACAGAAGGTAGGGGACAGCGTGGTTCACAATGGCAATCGAATGAGGGAGAAAACCTGACTTTTAGTGTAGTGTTCCCCAATTTGAATATAAATGCGGGGAAACAGTTTTTAATAACCGCAAGCGTTGCAATGGCTTTGGTGGAAGGACTAAAAAGCTTAAAAATTAACAGATTGAAAATAAAGTGGCCAAATGACATAATGGCATCTGGTAAAAAAATAGCGGGGATTTTAATTGAAAATTTCGTTTCAAACGGCAGGACCACAACATCAATAATAGGAATAGGTCTCAATGTCAACCAAACGCATTTTTTTAATTTGCCAAATGCTGCTTCCTTGAAAATGCTCACCGAAACTTCTTACAATTTAGATCAAGTTTTACAAATCTGCCTTCAAAACCTACAAAATGTACTTCTCGATTTAAAGGAAAGGCTTTCTTCGGATATCATTGATCAATATCACCAACATCTTTTTAAATATCAACAACCTTCTACTTTTCAACTTCCAAATCAAAAATATTTCGTGGGTGTCATAGAAGGGGTTTCCTCGACAGGAAAACTGATGGTGCAAACCGAAGATAAAGTTCAGGAATATGATATCAAAGAAATAAAACTCTGTTTTTAGCCGGCAGTTTTCTTTAAATTATTGCTCAATGTATCAATGAAGCTGCTAAGAGGCTTCTTGACCATCATTGCCATCATCATATTGAATTTTCCTTCAAAAAATAATTGAGCCGAACTTGAGTTGGCGTCTTCAGCTTCAATTCTAATATCAAGTGAAAAATCCAGGCTTTTATTGGTCGAACCAAGTTTAATGAAATCTGGTTCTTGCTTTTCAATAATCTCCAGTTGTATCTCCGGCATTCCCTTTAACTGAAAAGAAAAAGTTTCATCATTCACTTTTTCGAATTTGGTCAAATTGTCCGGCATGAGTTGCTCGTAATTTTCGACGTTGGATAGAAATTGAAATAATTCCGACTGGCTTTTTTGTACTGTAACTTTTTGGCTTTCTAAATTCATAATTTTTATTTTTTCCAATTACCGGGATCCTTGCTCCATTGTTGAAGCGTTTCCATTTCTTCCGAATTTACATACCCGGTCTCTTTTGCTAAGTCTATTAAATTACTATAATTGCTCAAAGTATGCAACTCTATTTTTTGATTCCGGAAATTTTCATCTGCAACCTCAAAACCGTAAGAAAAAATGGCCATCATTCCCAGAATCTCGACTCCTTCTTCTCGAAGTGCCTCTGCTGCCTTAAGACTGCTATTTCCGGTGCTGATTAAATCTTCAATGACCACAACCTTTTTTCCGATTTCGATTTTTCCTTCAATTTTATTTTTTCGTCCATGTCCTTTAGCTTCTGGACGAACGTAAACAAAAGGTAAATCCAAATAATTGGCTACCAACATGCCTATTCCTATGGCTCCTGTTGCGACTCCTGCAATGGCATCTGGTTCACCATGTAATTTTAGAAGTTGCGCACAGAGATTATGACAAATGATTTTTCTTGCTTCAGGATAAGAAAGTAAAATTCTATTGTCACAATAGATTGGGGATTTCCATCCACTTGCCCATGTAAACGGTTGTTGTGGTTCTAATTTTATTGCTTTAATTTGCAGAAGTAATCCGGCGGTTTCTTTTGCTGTTTCGGTGTCTAAAATCATTTTGCAAATGTATAAAGTTTTTGTCAATGATATTCCCATTATTCTTTCTACGGAAAAGGATATTCATGAGAAATTTCTGTCTATTCCAATTAAAAGTGCACGAATTAAAAGAATTATCAAAGGGATTAACAAGGGTCGATTGCTATATGTGAATTTGTATCATGAAAAACCAGAGAAGTTATTAAAACATTTGTTTAAAAAATTACCGGTAGTTGTAGCCGGTGGTGGTCTGGTATATAACTCCAATAGAGAGATTCTTTTTATTTTCAGAAATGGAAAATGGGACTTGCCCAAGGGGAAAAAAGAGAAAAAGGAGGACATAGAAACGACAGCTATACGTGAGGTGGAAGAGGAGACGGGAATAAAAAATGTTGAAATTGTAAATTTTTTAACTAAAACCTATCATGTTTTCAAGCGGCGCGGCAGATACAAATTAAAAGAAACCTACTGGTACGAAATGAAAACCGATTACGATGGGGAATTAGTGGCAGAAGAAAAAGAAGGAATCACCAAAGTAGAATGGAAAAACAAGGAAAAAGCGAAAAAAGCTTTGAATAAAAGTTATGAAAATATCAAATTGGTCATGCCTGAGGAATATTTACCAGAGGCGAAAAATAGGATATCTCATATGTTGTAACTCGTAATTGGGACTGCTTTTAAAAATCCAATCTAATTGTTCGTAGCTGTTTTTGGCAAATTCTGAATCTTCTTTTTTCTTTTGTTCAAATTCAGCTTTGATTTTTGGGTTCTCATTTAAAAATTCCAGTGCAGAATCTTCATAAACGTAAGGGGAGAAATGTTCCTTTTGCTGAAGAACCGAATCGAAAAAATTCCAGTTGAAAAATGAATCCGTGGCTTGTGGTTCCAAGGTTTCCATGATATATTTTATTCCTTTTTGATCTGTGGGGACAATGATATCACCTCTTCTGGCTTTCACCCGAACATTCTTTTTGGTGACACTTGTGTTGAAATGTAGATAATGGCCTTCATACGCATTTGACATGGTCTCAAAATCGTTGATGTAATAAGCTTCAGCAACCATGATGCTATCTTTTTCCAATTTTTGCATGACAATATTATTCGCTGCGAGGAGATTTGTCACTTTCCACCAAGATTGCGGAATCAAATATGCAGTAGGAATTTCAACGCTGGTACTGGGAACAAAATTATTATAATACACTACCTCTTTTTCAAACGGTTTCTCCCTGTTGTATTTGAGTCGGTCGAGACCGGTAACTTCACTTTTAATTATTTCTGCTTCATATCCTAAAAATGGAATTGTACTGGTTCGCGTGCTATCAATTTTATAATGAAGTGGATAATTTTCCAAATCAGAAAATTGACGAAATGCCCCAGCCCTGACTTGTTTTATTTCGCGGGCATTTTGGTCAACATAATTCAATAATGTGAGCATAAATTGATAAGTTCCCGCAACCCGTTCATCGTAGGGTTTCAGCATATGGGTTTCTATCATTAATCCCATGGTATTCCATAGTGAAGCATAGCCGGTAGAATATCTGGGATAGTCCATAAATTGTGAAAAACCTTTTTCCGGGACTTCATTAAAAACATTGACGTAAGGCGTGGAAGGCCAACCGTTGTTTGCAAGCGAATCAACAATACTGGGCATCATTTTGTGCTGAATATAGGCTCCAATTTTTCCACCCATTTTGTTGTGCTGGGTAAAAAGATGGGTCAAGGTATATTGGTAATCTGCACCATTGCTAACATGCGTATCGAGTAAAACATCAGGTTTTATCAAATGAAAAACTTCGGTGAAAGACAAAGTATTCCTTGTGTCTGCTTTGATAAAATCCCTATTTAAATCAAAGTTCCTGGCATTTCCGCGGAAACCGTATTCAACCGGGCCATTTTGATTTACTCTACTTGTTGAATTTCTATTAATCGCGCCACCAATATTATAAACAGGTATGACAGCTAAAACTGTATTTTCGGGAGCTTTTATTGAGTCTTGCGCCAAATCCCTTAAAAAAAGCATGCTCGCATCAATGCCGTCACTCTCTCCCGGATGAATTCCGTTGTTGATGAACAAGATGGTTTTATCTTCTCCCAGTTGTTCAAGATCAAAATTTAAATCCGGATTAAAAATCACTATGTGCAAAGGTTCTCCACTATCTGTTTTGCCTATTTCCATAATTTTGATTGTGGCGAAAGCATCGTCAAGATCTTGATAGTATTTAATTATTTCTGGATAGGTTGCAGTCTCTTTACCGTCCGATTTTTCAAAAGTAGTGGTGAAATCATATTCTTTTACAAGCCGATATTTGGAGAAATCACAGGAAGTGAAAGCAAAAACAAGAAGAAAAACAATCAGTATTTTTTTCATTTCAGAAAATATAGGAATTCAAAAATAAGTAAAAATATATGACGGCTTCTACAATTTGAGTAATTACAATATCACCTCGTTAAATTTGTGTGAAGAAATGGAAGCATTTCAACGCAGAAAGATTAATCATCTTAATTTTATAAAAAACAAAAAAATGGTTTCAAAATTTTTTATTTCCCTGATGTTGACTTTAATAATGTTGAGCTGTAACGAAAATGATCGTAAGAAAAAAATTGTTCAGGTTGGGGAAGAGGAAGTTGAAACTGTCCAAAATCCGTCTGACACCGTAAAAACCACCGCGGGGACCGTGATTTTACCTGAACCTTATAGTACCGAATCGGTTGCGAAATCCAGTAAGGTAATTGGTTGGCCAGAAGGAAAAAAACCAGTCGCACCAGATGGTTTTACAGTGACAAAATTTGCAGATAACTTCCAAAACCCACGGTGGACATACATTGCACCGAACAATGATATTTTTGTCGTGGAATCAAACACGCGAAACAGCGCTAACCAAATAACGATATTACGTGATGGCGACGGCGATAATTTACCGGAATTGCGCAATGTATTTCTTGATAGCTTGAACCAACCGTTCGGAATGTTGATTCTGGACAATTATTTCTATGTTGCCAATACTGACGGATTGTATCGGTACCCATATACCGAAGGAATTACGAGAATTGAAGCTGAAGGTGAAAAAATAGTTGATCTTCCGGCGGGTGGTTATAATCATCATTGGACCCGAAATATTGTAGCAAATGAAGATGGAAGCAAAATTTATATTTCCGTGGGTTCCACCAGTAATGTCGGTGAATACGGTTTGCAGGAAGAAAAACGCAGAGCTGCTATTTTGGAAATAAATCCTGATGGAACAGGAGAAAAAATCTATGCTTCAGGTTTGAGAAATCCGGTGGGAATGGACTGGAATCCAGTAACGGGCGATTTATGGACGGCAGTAAATGAACGGGATAAATTAGGTGACGGATTGGTTCCTGACTATGTGACCAAAGTAGTCGAAGGCGGTTTCTACGGATGGCCTTTTTCTTATTTTGGAAAAATCATCGATCCGCGTTGGGAGGATGATCCACATCTGGAAATGGTAGAAAAATCAATTGTTCCCGATGTTTCGGTTGGTGCCCATACAGCATCTTTGGGTTTTACTTTCTACACCGCGGATTTGTTTCCGGAAAAATATAAAAATGGCGCTTTCGTTGGTCAGCACGGCTCTTGGAACCGATCGGAATTTTCAGGTTATAAAGTCGTTTTTATTCCTTTTGAAAATGGAATTCCTCAGCAACCTCAAGATTTTTTATCTGGTTTTATTGCCGACGAAGCGACAAGTGAAGTTTACGGCCGACCCGTTTGTGTTGCGGTTTTACCCGATGGTTCCTTGTTGGTCAACGACGATAGCGGAAATACACTGTGGCGGGTTTCGGTGGAATAGTTATAGGTTTGTATGCGCTCTAGCCTGAAGCTAATTTTTCAGAATTTAAAAAACCTATATTATTTCACAACACACGCTGGAACCATAAATTGATAATTACCGCCGTTTTGAATAACATCGCGGACAATAGTAGAAGAAATATGACTTTTTCCAGAAGATGCAATTAAAAATACAGTTTCAATTCCCTCCATTTTATAATTTGTTTGCCCAATGGATTTTTCAAATTCCAAATCGATTGCATTTCTGAGTCCTCGTAAAATGAAATTCGCGTTTTCCTTTTTACAAAAATCGACTGTGAGTCCGTGGTATGTCTTTACTTTTACCTTTGGATTGTCTTTGTAGATTTCCTCTAAAAATTTTACGCGTTCCTCAAGAGAGAACATATATTTCTTGTTGGAATTGACTCCAATGGCCAAGATAATTTCGTCAAAAAGAAGCAATCCGCGGTCAATAATATCTGTATGTCCCAATGTGACAGGGTCAAATGAACCGGGAAAGACTGCTTTTCTCATTTTTTTAAGTTTTAAAAAACGTATTTCAAATGTACTAAAAAAGACTTTCGGTTTGTTGCAGGGCATCCTCAATGGCACTTCCGAAGAGTTCTGGCAAAGAAATACCTGCTTTTTCAGCTTGTTGAGGTAAGATACTTGCTTCACTCAAACCGGGAGTCGTGTTCATTTCAATAAAATAAGGTTCGTCATTGTGAAAAATAAATTCTGAACGGGTAAAGCCCTTCATTTTTAATTTTGAATAAATCAATTTTGATATTTTCTGAACCTTTTTTGTTTGTTCTTCTGATATTCTTGCCGGTGTTATTTCTTGTGATTTCCCCAAATATTTGGCTTCATAATCAAAAAATTCATTTTCCGAAACAATTTCGGTAACCGGAAGCGCCAGGATTTCTCCATTATAAGTGATTACGCCAACCGAAACTTCGGTTCCATCAAGAAAAGATTCAATAATGATTTCATCATCTTCTTTGAAAGCCGTTTTTATCGCTGGGAACAATTCGTCTTCATTTTTCACCTTTGTCACACCAAAACTGCTTCCAGCTTTGTTTGCTTTCACGAAACAAGGTAACCCAACTCTTTTCAAAATTGCTTTATCATCAATGTCATCACCTCGATTCAGAAAATAATTGGTGGCCGACTTAATTTTGTAGGGCTGCAAAACACTGATTAAATCCCGCTTATTGAAAGTAAGCGCGGCCTGATAAAATCCGCAGGAAGTCTGGGGAATTTTCAACAATTCAAAATAAGCTTGTAGCAATCCATTTTCTCCTGGCGTTCCGTGAATTGTATTGAAAACACAATCGAATGCAATAATTTCATCATTGATGTTGACTGTAAAATCATTTTTGTTCACGGGATACGGAGTGTCATCATCTGCAATCACAAACCATTCAGTTTGCAAAATATGCATTCTATAAGGATTGTACATTTCACGGTCAAGGTTTTTGTAAACCACGTTCCCGCTGTTGATCGAGATTCTGTATTCACTCGAAAAACCGCCCATTGCGATTGCGATGTTTTTTTTCATTTTGAAAAGTTAAAAAGACAAACAAAAATATCACTTAAAAAGTGTGCAACCAAAACCCTTGTGTTTTTATATCTTTGTTTTCTTATTTTTTTATATGGGATTTATCAAATTTATTTTCAGCAGGGCATTCCTCATTCAACTGGCATTGGCCATTGTTGTTTTGGTCGTAATTTCATTTTTGTTCCTTCAATGGTTGGATTATTCCACGAACCAAGATCAAAGGATTGCAGTTCCCAAGTTAAAAGGTCTGTCTTTGGATGTAGCAGAAAATAAATTGGAAGAACTCGATTTGCAATTGGAAGTGCTGGATTCTGCCAATTTCGACCCAAAATATCCGCCGCATTCTGTTTTGGAACAAGTTCCAGCGGCTGAAAATTTTGTAAAGGAAGACAGGAAAATTTATCTAACGCTAAATCCTTCAGGTTATAGAAAAATAGAAATTCCTGAAAATCTGATTCGGAAAACCCGTCGACAAGTTGAACCGACCTTGAAATCACTTGGTTTTGAAATTGGAGAAATTACCTACAAACAAGATCTTGCCAAGGATGCGGTTCTCGAATTGAAACACAAGGGTAAAGTTTTAAAACCTGGCGATAAATTAAGGGAAACGTCAGTAATTGATTTGGTTTTGGGAGATGGAACAGGAAGTTATCAATCTACCGAAAGCGATAGCACAAATTCAGTTGGGGAAATAGAAATCTCTTCAGATGAAAATGAATTAGAAGGAGGAGAATAAAATGACAAAAGAGACTACTACGGACGAAGTTGAAGGAGACGATTCACTTTATGAACACCATAAATTTGTAGCTACAAAAGGACAAGAGCCTTTGCGTGTTGACAAATATTTAATGAATTACATTGAAGGCGCAACTCGAAATAAAATTCAAACTGCCGCAAAAGACGGAAATATCTACGTCAATGATATTGCGGTAAAATCCAATTATAAGGTAAAACCGGGTGATGTCGTAACGGTAATGTTCACGCATCCACCTTACGAGTTTCTGCTTACACCGGAAAATATTCCGCTTGATATTGTTTATGAAGATGAAAGCCTTTTGGTTGTAAATAAACCTGCGGGAATGGTTGTGCATCCGGGACACGGAAATTACAGCGGTACATTAATCAACGCACTTGTTCACCATATTGAAAATCTTCCCAATAATAGCAGTGAACGTCCTGGGTTGGTGCACAGAATAGACAAAGACACAAGCGGATTGTTGGTTGTCGCGAAAACCGAAGCGGCAATGACACATCTTGCAAAACAATTTTTCAATAAAACGAGTCAGCGTGAATATGTGGCGTTGGTTTGGGGAAATATTAAAGAAGACGAAGGTAGAATAGAAGGTAATATTGGTCGGCATCCCAAAAACCGACTTCAGAACGTGGTTTATTTGAATGATGAAGATGACGAGAAAGGAAAACCGGCTGTTACACATTATAAAGTTTTGGAACGCTTTGGTTATGTGACTTTGGTTTCCTGTATTTTGGAAACTGGAAGAACGCACCAGATAAGGGTGCATATGAAACATATTGGGCACACTTTATTCAATGATGAGCGTTACGGCGGAAACTTGATTTTAAAAGGCACCACCTTTACCAAATACAAACAGTTCGTGGATAATTGCTTCAAGGTTTTGCCAAGACAGGCGTTACACGCGAAGACTCTGGGATTCAAACATCCCAAAACCGGTGAAATGAAACTTTTTGATACGCCGTTGCCAGAAGATATGCAGGCGTGCATCGAGAAATGGAGGAATTATTCCAAGAACCAGCAATTGGAGGAAACGGAAGAAGATTGATTTTTAAAATAAAAAAAGAGTAGATTATTATTTTATGAAAATTGTTATTTCTCCTGCCAAATCATTGGATTTCAAAACGCCCCTTCCTACCACAAGAGGAACACAACCTGCTTTTTTGGATACTACCAAAAAAGTGAATCAGAAACTCCAAAAGCTTTCAAAGAATAAGATTTCCGGTTTAATGCATATCAGTGATAAGTTGGCCGATTTAAATTATATGCGCTATCGGGAATTTGAGGCGGAACACAATAAAAAAAACGCCCGTCCTGCAATTTTTGCTTTTTCGGGGGAAGTGTATTTAGGTTTTGAAGCGCATACCTTTCCGATGGAAAAACTGGATGCCCTTCAGGACACGCTTCGGATTCTCTCTGGTTATTATGGGATTTTAAAACCGTTGGATTTAATTCAGGCGCATCGTTTGGAAATGGGCACAAAACTTTCTGTCGCAAGGAAGAAAGATTTATATGATTTGTGGAGGACGAAAATAACTGGCTTTTTAAATTCAGAAATGTCAGAAAACGAATTACTCGTGAATTTGGCGAGCAATGAATATTTTAAATCCGTGGATACGAAAAAATTGAAAGCTTCGGTTGTTACCCCCGTTTTCAAAGATTATAAAAACGGAAAATTAAAGGTGATCGTTTTCTACACAAAAAAAGCAAGAGGTGCCATGGCACGTTATATTGTGGAAAATGATATCAACGATTTGGACGGAATTAAAGCTTTTGATCAAGATGGTTACAGATACAGTGAAGAACTTTCCAAAGCCAATAAATCAGAATTGATTTTTACTCGTTAAATCTTTAAGAGTATTTTAAATTTCATTTGTTAAACATTGATAAAAGACAGCACCTCGCTGTCTTTATTTTTTATTATTGATTACTTCAAAATGCGGTGAAGATTATAAATCAATAATAAAAGTTGTTTTTTCAATGATGAAAATTAAAAAGGTTCTGGTTGCAAATCGAGGGGAAATCGCAATCCGTGTTTTCAGATCTTGTACAGAAATAGGCATCCGGACAGTCGGAATTTATACTTACGAAGACAGATATTCACTCCACCGATATAAAGCAGATGAATCTTATCAAATTGGTTCAAATTCCGATCCTTTAAAACCTTATTTAAACATTGGGGAAATCATTCAGGTTGCGCTGGACAATGATGTAGATGCCATTCATCCCGGCTACGGATTTCTTTCCGAAAACGCCAAATTTGCACAAGCTTGCGAAGACAACGGAATTATTTTTATTGGTCCGAGTCCGTCGGTACTTTCCTCTTTGGGAAATAAAGTAAAAGCCAAGGAAGTTGCAGTTGCCAGTGACGTTCCCATTATAAAAAGCAATGAAAATGAACTCACCGATATAAAAACTGCGCTTTCAGAAGCCAAGGAAATCGGATATCCGGTAATGTTAAAAGCAGTTTCTGGCGGTGGCGGCCGCGGAATGCGTGTCATTCGGGATGAATCAGAATTAAAAAAAGCTTTTACGGAATCAAAAAGGGAAGCTTTGAATGCTTTTGGGGACGACACGGTTTTTATCGAAAAATATTTAGAAAATCCGAAACACATTGAAGTCCAAATCGTAGCAGATAACTTCGGAAATATCGTGCATCTGTTTGAGCGGGATTGTTCGGTACAACGTCGGCATCAAAAAGTAATTGAATTTGCGCCTTCCTTCGGATTAAAACAGGAAACAAAAGACAAACTTTACGAATATGCAATCGCAATTTGCAAGGCCGTCGATTACAACAATATAGGAACGGTTGAATTTTTGGTTGAAGGTGATGAGGTTTATTTTATAGAAGTCAATCCGCGGATTCAGGTAGAACATACGGTGACTGAAATTGTTGTGAATTTTGATTTGGTAAAAACGCAAATATTTATTGCGGGAGGTTATAAACTTTCAGATAGGCAGATAAAAATTGGAAAACAGGAAGACATCACCGCGAATGGTTTTGCGCTGCAATGCAGAATTACCACCGAAGATCCGACGAACGATTTCAAACCAGATTACGGCACGATTACGACGTATAGGATTGCTTCAGGATTCGGAATCAGGCTGGATGCGGGTAGTGTTTATCAAGGTTCTACGGTTTCGCCTTTTTTTGATTCCATGTTGGTCAAGGTTTCTGCTCACGGAAGAAGTTTGGACGGTGCGTGCCGAAAAATGCGTCGGGCGCTGGCGGAATTCAGAATAAGGGGCGTCAAAACAAATATGGCATTTCTGGACAATATACTCAGCGATGAAAAATTCAGAAATGGAGATGTGACGGTTAATTATATCAAGGACAATCCGCAACTTTTTAAAATCAAAGAAACCCGCAATCGCGCAACAAAATTGGTTGAATTTCTGGGCGATGTTGTTATTAATGGAAATGAAGATGTGAAAATAGGATTGGGAGACCGGAAATTAGTAAATCCAAAAATTCCCTGGTACAGGAAATCCGTAGAATATCCAAAAGGAACAAAAGATTTATTGACCGAATACGGCCCGGAAAAATTCTCCCGATGGCTCATGCATGAAAATAAAATCCATTTCACGGATACTACAATGCGCGACGCACACCAAAGTTTACTCGCAACACGCATGCGAACATATGACATGATGAAAGTTGCCGAAGGTTTTGCAAAAAATCATCCAGAAGTGTTTAGCATGGAAATTTGGGGCGGGGCAACTTTTGATGTCTGTTTGCGATTTTTAAAAGAAGATCCTTGGGAAAGATTAAGATTACTGAGGAAAGCCATTCCCAACATTTTGTTTCAAATGTTGTTAAGAGGTTCCAACGGTGTTGGCTATAAAGCGTATCCGGATAATTTAATTGAACGGTTTGTCATTGAATCTTCGGAAAATGGTATAGATATTTTCAGGATTTTCGATTCTTTAAATTGGATGGAATCGATTGCACCATGCATTGAACACGTTCGAAAACACACGGATGGTTTGGCGGAGGGCGCGATGTGCTATACAGGTGATATATTAAATCCGAAGGAAACGAAATACAATTTAGAATATTACGTGCAACTCGCAAAAGACATTGAAAATGCCGGCGCCCATATTTTGGCCGTAAAGGATATGGCTGGTTTATTAAAACCTTATGCAGCATTTGAACTGGTTTCAGCATTGAAATCGAATCTGGGAATCCCGGTTCATTTACATACACACGATACTTCGTCGGTTCAGGCAGCCACTTATTTGAAAGCAATTGAAGCCGGAGTGGATGTGGTTGATGTAGCTTTGGGCGGACTCTCAGGACTGACCTCACAACCCAATTTCAATTCGATGACCCATATGATGAAATATCATGATAGGGAGAACAGATTGAACAATCAAAAATTGGATGAATACTCCAATTTTTGGGAAGCCACGCGGGAATATTATTTTCCATTTGAATCAGGATTAAAAGCAGGAACAGGCGAGGTTTATCGACATGAGATTCCCGGAGGACAGTATTCAAATTTAAAACCACAAGCGGAATCATTGGGATTAAAGGACCAATTTCATGAAATTACGCAAATGTACAGTCGCGTGAATAATTTGTTTGGTGATATTATTAAAGTGACTCCAAGTTCGAAGGTTGTTGGAGATATGGCACAATTTCTTGTCAGTAACGATTTAACGATTGAAGATGTTTTGAAGCGTGGTGAAAATCTCTCGTTTCCCGAATCGGTCAAAAGTTTTTTCAGAGGGGATTTGGGTCAGCCCGTGGGTGGTTTCCCCGAAGAAATCCAAAAAATTATTTTGAAGGGAGAAAAACCATATAACGACAGACCGAATGCTCATTTGGAACCGATTGATATTGATGCTGAATTTGAGGAATTTAAAGAAACATTTAAAATCGGAATTGGAAAGGAATGGGAAATAACCGATTTCCTTTCCTATAAATTATATCCCAAGGTTTTTACCGACTTCTATAATTTTCAGTTGAAATACAGCAATGTTTCCACAATTCCGACGAAGAATTTTTTCTACGGAATGGAAATTGGCGAGGAAATAATTGTTGAACTTGACAAGGGAAAAACATTGATTATTCAGCTTTTATCAATTGGAAAACCGAATGCTGAAGGGAAAGTGAAAATATTTTTCAAAGTAAATGGTCAAACACGAAATGTTGAGGTTCCAGATAGAAGTGTCAAAGTAATACAAGAAGTACATGAAAAAGCCGACAAGAAAAACGATAAGCATATAGGTGCGCCTTTACAGGGCCGACTTTCATCAATATTGATAAAAGAAGGTGCGAAGGTTAAGAAAAATGAACCTCTGTTTGTTATAGAAGCCATGAAAATGGAAACCACGATCACGGCTAATATTTCTGCCGAAGTGGAAAAAATTATGCTAAAAGAAGGGACAATGATGAATTCTGAAGATTTGGTGATAGTGTTGAAATAAAAAAACCTGTGGAAATTTCCGCAGGTTTTTGAATTTAAGGATGTGAAAAAATTAATAGTTTCCTGAACCAGATACGCTGTAACTTGAACCATTTTCGCTGGCCGTGTAAGAAAAATTGAAGGAATTGGCCCCTGTTTTTGTGAGACTCCCAGTTGTATCAAGATAACCGAAATTATCCAGAATGAATAATTCACAATCTCCAGCTTCCGAAAAAGGAGTTAATTGAAAAGTTCCAGAGCTGGCGTCGGGCATATTATAAACGATTACTGAATTGCCATCTGAAGATGCGATCACAACATCTTTTCCGGAACCACATTGTGAAGCAGGAACCGCAATACAAGTACCCGAAAAAGTACTTCCATTATAGGAAAAAGATCCTTGACCCGAAACCATTTCGGAAGGACATGAAAACGTATATTCCCAAGCAGTTCCACCATTTTCACAACCGGAAACAACAACTTCAATTTCGTTTCCCATTGCAGGATTGTAGGCAAATACGAATTGCCCCTCCGCTCCAATATACCCATTCGCTTCGGTGGCTACGTTGCAATTGGCGGCCCTTCTTAAAGTGCTTCTGTCGGTTTGAGGACCCGTTCCGCCCAACCATGTTCCATTTTGGAAAATATCGATTTTATCCGGAACTGTGAAAGTTTCATATTCAACGGTTATAATCCCCATCTCATTCGAAGCATCAAATATATTACTCGTTAAACCCTCACCTCCAGAAACCTTGGTGGTATCACAATTACTGGAATCCGTTACCGTAATATTGATTTCATAGATCAAGCCGACATTTCCCGCACTATCATAAAATTGCAGTAATAAAGTAAAATTGCCCGGACCTACTATGGAAGGTAAATCGATGGGAATGGAAATAAGCCCCGCGGAAGTGTTGGCATTGATTGGCACATTAAAGTAAGTGGAAGCGCCTTGTACCTGAATGTGAACCCCCACGATATTGCTTTGTGAAGGTGCGGCGACATCCGATGGAAGGTAAATTTGTCCGCCCGAGGAATATGAAATATTGGTATCCATATTGGAAGCGGTTGGAGCCACAGAAGCATCCGAAGGGTTTGGCAAATCGGGTGAGTTGACTACTTGTGCATTGGGTATTACCAATACTTGAGACAAAGCGTCCGGATCTGAGGGGGAAACCCCGCTTCCCGAACCGTCTTCATCTTTGGAGCAATTGACCATTAGGAGGATCAATACTAGCAGTGGAAAGAGTTTGATTTTTTTCATATTTGAAAAGTTGGTAGTTGCTTACTCTGGTTACAGTTTTCAGCTTCCCTGTTGTTTTGTTTCAAGACGCAATACGATAAAACTTGAAATAAAAACGAAAAAATCCGAAAAACTCCTCGAGTTGTAACGGATTGCAGATTGGTTTACAAGAAAAATGATTTCCTCATAATTGTATGATTTTAAGTGAATAATTATTAAATATAGATAATTTAAGCCTAATGATTTACTAAGCTAACTGTTAATTTTATGTGCTTTATAACAGCAAGGTTTTTTTAATGCGAAAATTGTTTATTTCTGCCAGTATCATCCTTTAATCCATCAATTGTTCCATAGTAAAAGTGGATCACGACGTAAAAGAAAGAACACAATAAAAAAAATGTTTTTCGTTTTCATTACAAATCCTTCTTTCTTGGTTACAATTTTTTGAAAGTCTGAAAAAAGTAAATGGTTATATTTAAATTCTGAAAATTTGTTTCACCACAAGCATCCCTATCCTCCTTTTATTCCCGAGAATGCCACTAAATTGATAGTGGGCACATTACCACCACCTCGATTTACCGTTTCACAATTGAAGGAAGGTGATGTCGATTTCTGCTACGGAAGTCGAGATGGTTTGTTGTGGCCTGTTATAAACAAGGTTTTTGATTTGGGTTTAAAATTTGAAACCACTCCAGAAGCTGTCCAACAAAGAATTGATTTTTTAAATACCCGCGGAATTGGAATTTGCGACACGGTTGAAAGTTGCAGACGTGAGAAAATAGATGCTTCCGATTTGGGAATGCAAGATGTAGAATTACGCGATTTAATCAGTATTTTAAAAAAGCATCCGAAAATTGACACCCTGCTTTTTACAGGTGGAAACAGTAAAAACGGACCCGAATATTTTTTTAGAAAATTACTGAAATCAAAGAATATGAAGTTGGAACTCGTAGAAAATGAAATTCCACGTATTCATCAATTTATTTTGGATGGCCGAATAATAAAAACAGTTTCACTAACGGCACCATCCGGATCTGCCAATCGTGCCATTGGCGGTATGCAGCTTTACAAAGATTTGAAAAAACAAAACCCTGAATTCAATACAATCGATTTCAGGGTGATGCAGTATCGGGAATTTTTGTAAGATTTTAAGGGGTTTTATCCGAGATTGGATCTTTTACGCTTGTCGTCGGTCGTATCTTAAATTTTTTTCTCTTTGACCTCAATCTTCCGGAAGTTCCAAGTGAAATTTTTCCTCTCTTGGTTTTTTGTCCCCTTTTTCCATTTATTTCTTATTCTGCTGATCTTTTATCGTTTTTTTATCAATATCGAATTCATTCCGTTTCGTATCCGTCTTGCCAAATTTGTTGAGTGGCTCATTGGCAGATCTATCTTTTCTTTTTAATCTTTCATCTTCTATCCGTCCCATTTGTTCTATTTTTTAGTTCTTTTTAAATATAGAAAAATGAATTCCTTTTGAAGAATGAAAACAAATAAAATAATGTTAATAGCCAAAAAAAATCAGGAACTCAACCAGTTGGATATCATGGTTTTACCTTGAGGAGTCAAAATTGATTCGGGGTGGAATTGTACTGCTTTCAAGTCGAAACTACGGTGACGAAGCGACATAATATTTCCGAAGTCGTCAATAGAAGTAATTTCCAAGCAGTCGGGAAGGTTTTTGTTCACTGTCCAAGAATGATAACGACCGACTTGAATCTTTTTTTCCATTCCAAAAAAAAGAGATTCATCTTCCACTTGAATTGAGATATTGTGTGCAACCCCATGAAACACTTGGTTCAGGTTTTCAAGTTTTCCACCAAAGACTTCCGCAATGGCTTGCTGACCCAAACAAACACCCAAAATACTTTTTGAAGCGGAATAAGTAGAAATAATCGATTTTAAAATTCCTGCTTCTGATGGCAAACCCGGTCCTGGAGAAAGTAAAATTTTATCATAAGGTTTAACATCATCCAATTCCAGCGCGTCATTCCGCACCACTGAAACCAGACAATCGTTCGCCTCTATATAATGCACCAAATTGTAAACAAAGGAATCATAATTATCAATAACGAGGATTTTTTTCATTTTGGAAAATTGGATCACAAAACTATGGTTTTTAAAATATTAAATTGAAAAGTTTCAATGTAAAATGCGGATAGGATTTTGTCGTTTTTGTTGTTTATTTATTTCTACATTTGCCATTCATTCAAATGATAATTATAAAACCACTATATATGAAGGATTTAAATCAAGAAGAATGGCGGGAAAAAACTTCCGAAGACAAAGATGCTATAATCATTGATGTACGGACACCAGAAGAGGTGGAAGATGGTTTCATACCGGGCGCAATAAATGTTGATATTTATGATGCTCCGGGATTCATGAACAAAATAAATTCATTGGATAAAGAAAAAAACTACTATATCTATTGTAAATCGGGTGGACGGAGTAGTCAAGCCTGTGCAATCATGGAACAAATCGGATTTGACAACACCTATAATTTAAGTGGGGGGTTTTCTCAGTGGAATGGCGAAAAGGAGGTATAACTTTCTCATGTTAAGGTTTTTATGCGCTTAAAAAAAATCTTATCTTATAAGATAAAAAGAAAAATTGGTGATGAAGTTGATTAAAACAAAACATATAATTACGGTTCTCGCTATTTTGTTTCTGTATTTACCATTAAGTTGTCAGGAAAACACAGCAGAAGAAGAACTCACCCAAAAACAAATTTCTTTGGAAGAGGAAGAGTGGGTTGAATGGATTCCTCTTGAAGTCAAGGCTTCTGCTTATAATTCTATTGAAGAACAAACCAAAAAAGGAAACGTGGGAGTTGCCGCTTGGGGCGATACTTTAACGCCAGGAGTAAAAGCAATTGCTATTTCCAACGATTTGCTAAACATGGGACTCGCGCATAATACGCCCGTCAAAATTGATGGTTTAGATGGTATTTATTATGTCAAGGATCGGATGCATCCGAGGTGGAAGAATAAAATCGATATTTATATGGGAATCGATATTCGAAAAGCCAGAAATTGGGGGGTTCGGAAAGTGACTATTTACGTGCGGCCCGAAGATCTTAAAAAAAGTTAAATTATCTATATCTGAATTCCCGTTTAAAAATAATGCCTTTTTTTTGTATTCGATATAAATGCTATTCTTTTCTCAATTTGTTTTTTTGGTTAACCAAAAGTTTCAAAAAACAATCTTAAAGCAAGGTTAATTGTTTCAATTTTAAGTAATGAAAGTTTTAGATTGTTAGTGATTAATAATTTAAAACGTTTTCATTATGAAAAAAATCTTTACTACTCGATTGATTGCCATGGTGTTCGCTATGGCTTTTTTCATGGTTTCTTGTTCCAAGGACGAAGAAATTTCAACTGAAACTTCCGAAATGCAACAAGTAAAACCTTTTTATTCCCAGCCTATTCCCGGACAATACATTATTGTTTATAAGGAAAATGGAGATACACAGGGAAAATATGCAGATAGAAAAATGGAAGTACAGGAAAAAACCCAAGAACTTCTTTCAAAAAACGGAATTCCTTCAGCAAAAATTTTAAATACGTATAGTGCGGCCTTAAAAGGAGCAACAGTAAAAATTTCTGAGGCTGAGGTCAATTTATTAAGAGGAAATGAGGAAATAGCCTATATAGAGCAGGATAGAATCTTAGCACTGGCGCCACCATGTGGAACACCGAACGGAGGACCATGTGATCCGGGAGATGGAGGTGGAGATGATGGAAGCAGTGACGGTGATTCTACACAAGAAATCCCTTACGGCATCACACGCGTAAATGGAATTTCTTCTTACACAGGTTCCAATGTAGCGTGGATTTTGGATTCTGGAATTGATTTGGATCACCCAGATCTTAATGTTGATGCTTCCAGAGGATTTAATGCTTTTACTTCTGGAAAAGATGGCCAATCCTTGGATGATGGTAACGGTCATGGTTCTCATGTTGCCGGTACAATCGCAGCTTTGAACAATAGTATTGGAGTTGTTGGAGTGGCTCCAGGCGCAACCGTTGTTCCGGTAAAAGTTCTCAATAGTAGAGGTAGCGGATCATATTCTGGTGTTATTGCCGGTGTAGATCACGTTGCGGCTCATGGATCTAATGGGGATGTGGCAAATATGAGTTTGGGCGGACCGGTTTCACAGGCATTGGATGATGCTATTTTATCCGCTTCCCAAAACGGAATTAAATTCGCGCTCGCTTCTGGAAATGAAAGTACCGATGCGAACAGTAGTTCCCCAAGTCGTGTAAATGGCTCAAATATTTACACAATTTCAGCGATGGACAGTAATGACAATTGGGCCTATTTTTCAAACTACGGAAATCCTCCCGTAGATTACTGTGCTCCAGGAGTAAATGTTACATCTACCTGGAAAAATGGTGGGTATAATACAATCAGTGGGACTTCAATGGCTTCACCTCACGCAGCTGGTGTGCTTTTGCTCGGAAACGCTTCAACGGACGGAACAGTGAGCGGTGATCCAGATGGAAATGCCGATCCAATCATAGTACACTAATGGTTTGGTATATAATTAGAAAACCGGTCATTGAACGACCGGTTTTTTTATTCTTGAAAAATTATAGCGAAGTCGAGTTTAATTTCTGAATTTTCACATGTGCTTATTCGCTCTGAAATCCTTTTTGTTCTGATGATTTCCTCGGATTTTAAGTTTAAAGAGTGTTGTACTGTGAATTAACGAAGCCTGGAATAGGTGCAAAGCAAGATATTTTCAGTCGTTAAACTTCCTGTATTTCGCCGTCATGAACATATAAATCGCATAACCAATCAATCCCGCGGCCACAATTCCCATTAACCAAGCTCCGAAGGCAGATTCCCGTAAAAATGAAAATGCTTCGGTTGTTGTTTTTATTTTTGATGGATTTGATGTTATTGCAGCGCGGACTGCAAAATACCCTATGATAATAAAAAGTATTCCGCGTGAGGAAAGTCCGAAAACTGCGGAATTTTTTATTGTTTTCCGCCGTTTCTCTTCCATCTTCGATTTCTCGTCAAATTTCCTCCAAAATGTTTCTTTATAGATTTTATAAAATTGAAAAAGGCCAATGAAAATGAGAATAGCACCAATAATTCCGATTACAATCAATCCTATTTCGCTGGCTAAAAAAGATGTGTTTTCGGAACTTGTTGAACTTCCTCCTGTATTCCCCGCATTTATGACTCTCAAGATGGCTAAAATGGCCAATCCTATATAAATGCAACCACTGGCAAAAAATGCAATTCTTTTTAATTTGCCATTTTTGTTGGCGCTTATTCCTTCCGGATCAGAAATTGCTTGAAACAATCTCCAGGACGCGTAGCACAACAGTCCGAGTGCAAGAATAACCAATAAAGCATTTCCAAATGGTTGTTTGTCCAAAAACTGGAGCACTTGTAATTTTCCCGTTTTTTGTCCTCCCAAATTAAAAGAAGCCATTAAAGTTAGTACACCAGCTATGGCATACACGCTTCCTTTTGCAACATAACCCGTACGGGCAATTTTCACCAATTTATGATCCATTATATTTTTTAGATAAACAAATAATTCTTGTTAGCGGTATATCAAGATGTGTTGAAAGTCTGGTCAATGATTCTTTATTTGATCAGATTTTGATACACCTCATCATCCAGTTCGTAAATATCATGGGTGAATTTTGTTTCACCGTCTTCATTCCAAGCTGTAAGATAGAAATGATGTACAGCTATTTTTTGTTTCACTGGTACTTGCACCGTTTCTCCAGAATTTATGACTTCTTCAATTCTTTCCTGACTCCAATCTGGTTGATCACTCAATACATAAGCCGCAAGTCCAACTGCATCCTGAACCCTAACACATCCGTGGCTAATTGCACGCGTATTTTCTTCAAATCGATGTCGTCCTGGAGTATCATGTAAATAAATTGCATACTTATTCGGATAAATAATTTTAACTCTTCCCAGCGGATTTCTAGCCCCAGATCTTTGTCGGAAGGTATAATTACCCGCATTTTCTGCAGTAACCTGACTCGGATCTACAACATTTCCGCTTCCGTCCAACACTTCCATGTCGTGTGAAGCTATATAATTGGAATTAGTTGCCATGGCCGGAATAATTTCATTGTCCCTTATTGAAGTCGGAACCGTCCAAGTGGGATTTATTACAATATACTGAATCGTATCACTGAAAATGGGGGTTTCATTTCCTTCTTTCCCCACAATCGCCCTTCTTGTGCTCAGTGTGTCGCCATTTTTTATTACTGAAACCCTATAATCCGGAATATTGACCAGAACATAATGATCGCCCAATTCCCGCGGAAACCATCTCCATCTTTCCAAATTGACCATGATTTGTTTATATCTCTTTACATTGTCAATATTAAGTCCTTCAATCGTGGTTTGTCCAATAATTCCATCCAATGCCAAACCTTGATGTTCTTGGAATTTTTTAATGGACGCAACAATTTCTTCGGAATATATATTGCCTTCTACTTGAACATTCTCAGACAATAATTCCAATTCCTTTAATCTTTGAGCGATATCCGGAATTCTGGGATCTTCGTCACCAGGTTCAATTTTTCCGCCATCTTCAATATCCGTAATCTTTGTGCTTTTCTTTTTATACTCTTCAATAGAAGCCATGAGTCCTTTGTAATGAGGATTCTGAGGTCTTAAACTATCCAATGTTTTTTCAATTTCTTCGGAACTGGAAATATTTTCCAGAATTTCCCCGGTATTAATTTTTTCTTTAGGAATCCCGAAAGTGTGGTACATTTTGCTCGGGTTTATTTTACCATTCAGTAAGTGATCACTCAATTCGAAAAAGGCATCGGTGAAAAGAATTTCGGCTTTGCTTTGCTCTTGCGCGTCCAGGGATTCATCTTTAATTAGGTTCATGATTTCTTCACCGTGATAATCTTTGTAGTTTAAACCTTCTTGTTTCAATTTTTTTAATTCATCCGCAAATTTTTTTCTCAATTCGGAATGGTTCCATATTGGTGAATAATTCCTTGATTGATAGAAGTCCTGAACTTCTTTCGCGTTTAATAACTGAGCGGACATGCCGCTTAATTCCTGTTCAATCATTTCGGCTTCCGCAGGTTCTTTAATATTTCGATCATCTGAATCACCACAGGAAACTATTCCACTCAATAATCCGACGACAAAAAACAGGTATAGAATTTTTCTTCTTCTCATAATCTTTATTTAATTTATTTTTTTGAACATTAAAAAATGGCGACCAATCCCTTCTATTTCGAAAGCGGTTCCTGAGACTTCATAACCGTATTTGCTATAAAAACCTTGTGCCGATTCTCTTGCATTGAACCAGAGCAGAACGTTTCCTCCCAAAATATCTTCTGCTTTGAAAAGTAGTTTTTTACCTAATTTACTCCCCTGAAACTGCGGTAAAATTGCCATTCCTCGCAATTGATATTGATTCGATTCCGAAAAAACATCGTTTTTATTTTTTAAAAAAGTAGCCACACCCAATATTTTTTCTTTTGAAAAAATTCCTAAATGAAAAGTTCCTTCATCCTCATCACCTTGAAAATAGCAGGAAGAAATGGGCTTGCCCTTTCTCAACACTTCTTGCCGAACCTTATAAGTTTGTTCAGCAGAAATATGTTTAATTGTAGTACCTAATTGTGTGTCTGTTGTGTTCAATCTTTTACTTGTATATCTTGATACTCTTCGTGTTTCTGAAATTGGGCAGCTGCAAAAGAGCAAATGGGATCTACGACCAAATCCTTTTCCCGCGCGTAATCAACCACTCTTTTTATCAATTTGGAACCTAAACCTTTACCGGCTATTTTAGGATTGGTTTCCGTTTCATTAATCTCCATGATTCCATTATCCTGAATTGCATAAATGACTTCAGCCAACATTCCATCTTCGTCTTCAATAAAAAACATTCCTTGATTGTTGTCCTCCTTTTGTTTTATTTCGTAATCCATTTATTGGGTGGTTTGATTTCTTCGAATTTAACATTATTTCATCAAGTGAAATTGCTTTCTATAGCAGTTTAACACCGATTTAATAGTGGTCTAGCAAGAATAGGCTCTATATTGATTTTTTAAAATCGAATAAAAAAAGCTGATTATATTTTTGGAAAAATAAAAACTTAAATTCTATATTTGCAGGGCGATTGCGGGAGTAGCTCAGTTGGTAGAGCGTCAGCCTTCCAAGCTGAATGTCGCCGGTTCGAACCCGGTCTCCCGCTCAAAATAGCTTCACAAACGTGGAGCTTTTTTTATTTAAGAAAGACAACGAAAACGTCACCCTGAATACCTTTTAAATTTCAATAATGCTGGAGGATGAAACGAGTTCAGGAGGCTAAAAAAAATATTTTCTATTTTAAAAAATGGAAAAACCTGTAAGCGCCGTCAGTCTTTCCAAGGCAGCCATTCCTTTTGCTGAATTTCCTTTTTCGTTCAAAGGCGGACTCCATACGGCAACGGTAAAATCCCTTGGTTTAATGGCAACAATACCGCCGCCAACGCCACTTTTTCCGGGTAAACCGACTTCAAAACTGAATTCTCCTGCTTCATCGTAAAATCCACAAGTCTGCATCAAAGCATTGATACGTTTTACTTGCTGATTGGATAAAATTTGTTTTTCTGAATTTTCCAAAAATCCTTCATTTGCAAAAATACTGAAACCATGCGCCAATTCTCTACAAGACATGGCGAGCGAACACTGGTGAAAGTAGAAATCCAATACCTCATCAACGTCGTTCTGAATATTTCCGAAGGATTTCATATAGTTTACCAAGGCTACGTTTCTGTAACCTTCGGATTTTTCTGATGCAGCTATTTTTTCGTCATAATTCAAGGATTTATCGCCCGTGATTTCGTGAATAAAAGTGAGCAAAGCTGCCTTCGGATTTTTGAAATATGACACCAGAACATCGGCAATAACCATAGCTCCAGCATTAATTAATGGATTGCGCGGAATGCCGTTTTCCTTTTCCAATTGAGTGAGTGAATTGAATGAATTCCCCGAGGGTTCCACGCCTACCCGTTTCCATAAATCATCACCCACCAGTTTCATTGCCAAAGAAAGTGTAAAGACTTTGGAAATACTCTGAATTGAGAAGCGTTCTTCGCTATCTCCTACTGAAAAATCGTCTCCTTTTAAACAATGCAGATGCATGCCGAATTTTGAAGGAGGTACTTTGGCCAATTCCGGTATATAGGAGGCTACTTGTCCTTTTATTTCGACTTCGGAAAGTTCTTGATGGATTTGATTTAAAATTTTTTGGTAGTCCATAAATCTGTTATCTCAGGTCGGATAAATCGCTGTCCGCTTTTACTTCATAAGGTAATTGATTTGCTTTAAAAATCCGAGCGTCTGGCCTACCTTTTAACGTAATTTTATTCCCTTCAACTCTCAGCCAACTTCCTTCACGCAAACCAATTACCGGCTGCGTATTAAATCGATGGAATTCTTTGATACGCGTTTCCCTGGTTTCTCCATTATGTTTTGAGTTTAGATCTGGATCCAAATAATGTGCATTGATATTAAAAGGAATCAGTCCCATGGTTTTAAAACTTGGAGGGTAAACAATCGGCATATCATTGGTGGTTTGCATGGTGAGGCCGGCAATATTTGTTCCCGCACTCGTGCCCATATAAGGCGTTCCTTTGGCCACCGAATTTTCTATTGCTGAAAAAAGTTTCAATCGGTATAATTCCCGAACCAATAAAAAAGTATTTCCTCCGCCAGTAAATATTCCTTCAGAATTAGCAATGGCATCTGCGGGATTTTCAAATTCGTGCGCTCCTTTTACTGGTATTCCTACTGAAGCAAATGCGTTTTTTGCGATTGTGGTGTAGGCGTCGTGATCAATTCCGCCAGGACGGGCATAGGGAATAAATATAATTTCCCTGGAATTTGAAAAAAAATCCTCGATTTCCGATAAAATATATTGAAGATATTTTTCTCCATACAACGTCGATGTACTGGCAAGCAAAAGGTTTTTCATGAAAATAAAATTTTTACATTTAAAAAACTGGAACAAACTTTCAGGCCATAAAAGTAACCAAATCGGTTTTTATAAGACCAATGCAATAAAAGAAGATAAATCGGGTTAAAAAACCAGTGAAAAACCGTTTTCTTTCTTTAGGTTTCTTTATTTTTAGCATCTTTTACTATTTAAAAAAATGAAAAAGAGTTTCTTTGTTTTTTTATTGTTCTTGCTCCCTTGTTTAGCCTTCGCTCCAGTACATAAATTTTACGTGAGTGTAAGCGAAATGGAATACGTGCAGGAAAAAAAATCAGTACAAATAATTTCACGGATTTTTATTGATGATTTTGAAACTGTTTTGAACGCGCGATACGGAACAGAACTATTTTTGGCGACAAAAAAAGAAGGTTCTGAATCTGATGTATTGATTAAAAAATACATTGACCAAAAAATGCAGGTGGAAATCAATGGAAACAGAAAGCAACTTCACTTTTTGGGGAAAGAATATGAAAACGATATGGTTCTTTTGTACATAGAAATTCCAAATGTGGATGCTCCCAAAAAAGTCAAAATAAAGAACGAGGTATTATTCGGACTTTTTCCGGATCAAAAAAACATCGTGCATTTTGAGACCAAAGGAGAAACCAAAAGTCTTCTTCTGGTAAAAGGGGAGGGAATTGGAACATTGAATTTTAAACACTAACAATTAATTTATAAAACGAATTCTAGATGACAATGAAAAAATTTACTACAGTTTTTGTTGCTTTGACCTTGTTTGTTTCCTTCGGCAGCTTTGCACAGGAAAATCAAGAATCAGAAGAAGTTCGAGAGCTTGGGCATTCAAATGAAAATAAATTCCGACAAATGTATGAGGAATTTTCAACGCCTAATCAATACCGTACAGCTTCGGGCGCTCCGGGACCCGCTTACTACCAAAACGAGGCGGATTATAAAATTAAGGTAGAATTGAATGATAAAGATCCAAAAATAACGGGTTTTGAAACAATTACCTACCACAACAATTCTCCAGATCCTTTGGAGTACCTATGGGTTCAATTGGATCAAAATATTAGAAGTAAAAATTCTCAAGCTTTACTGAAAGATGGCGACGGAATGGATGCAGTCTTTACGCCAGGTTCCTTTATAGAAAGTCGGGTGAAAGAGCGTTTCGATGGCGGATTTAATATCACGGAAGTTTCAAAAGACGGCAAACCGCTTCCTTACATAATCAATGAAACCATGATGCGAATTGATTTGGCAGAACCTTTAGCTCCAGGAAAAGATTTTTCCTTTTCCATTGGTTGGTGGTATAAATTGAATAACCATGTAACTGACAGAGCACGCTCTGGATATGAGCATTTTGAAAAGGACGGAAACAATGCTTACGTAATTGCACAGTTTTTTCCGAGAATGGCAGTTTACAACGATGTTGAAGGCTGGCAAAATTATCAATTTTGGGGAAATGGCGAATTCGCTTTACCCTTCGGAAGTTATGATGTAGAAATAACCGTTCCTGCCGATCATATTTTGGATGCTACGGGAGAACTTCAAAATAGAAAAGATGTTTGGTCGAAAAAAATGATGGAACGATATGAAAAAGCCAAAAAATCTTATGACAAACCTGTTATAATCGTTACCCAAGCTGAAGCAGAAGAAGCAGAAAATGGATTTTCAACAAAGAAAAAAACCTGGAAATTCAAAGCTGATAAGGTTCGGGATTTTGCATTTGCCACTTCGCGTAAATTCATTTATGATATGATGGCGGTAGATGTAGGGGAAAAAGATGCAATGGCTATTTCAATGTACCCAAAAGAAGGGAATCCACTTTGGGAAGAATATTCTACACGTGTTGTGGCTACTACTTTAAAATCCTATTCCAATCATTTGTTTGAATATCCATATCCTAAGGCGATTTCAGTGCATGCGAAAAATCAAGGAATGGAATATCCAATGATTTGCTGGAATTATGGCCGCCCTGATGAAGATGGAAGTTATAGCGACAGGACCAAGCACGGGATGATCAGCGTAATTGTACATGAGGTTGGGCATAATTTCTTCCCAATGATTGTCAACAGTGATGAACGTCAATGGGGCTGGATGGATGAAGGCTTGAACACCTTCATGCAATATATTGCCGAGCAGGAATACCAGCCGGGATATCCTTCAAGACGCGGTGAACCAACCAAAATTATTCCCTACATGAAAGGAAATCAGAAATTTATTTCGCCTATTATGTCCAATCCTGAAAATGTACATCAATTGGGGAACAATGCGTATGGAAAACCCGCTACCGCTCTTAATATTTTGAGGGAAACAGTAATGGGTAAAGAATTATTTGATTTTGCATTTAAAAAATATGCCGAAAGATGGATGTTCAAACATCCAACTCCCGAAGATTTTTTTAGAACCATGGAAGATGCCTCTGGCGTTGATCTGGATTGGTATTGGAGGGGTTGGTTTTACACTACCGATTTTGTTGACATTGGCGTAAAAGATGTAAAGCAATATTTCATTACTGATACACCAACCAAAGAAGGGAAAGAGCTATTGGCTCGATATGGAGTCTCAGATCCATCCAGTTTAGGTGCACTTTATGTAGTAACCAAAGACAGTGAAGAGTATTCCGATGAAATGGAAGGGAAATCTCCGACTGAATCCGTTCCTACTTTAAATGAATACTTAATGGACAATTTTACACCGGAAGAAAGGGCAGGCATGAAAGTTCCGAAATATTTTTATGAAGTAACTTTCAATAAACCGGGAGGATTGGTGATGCCAATTATTGTAGAATATACCTATGAAGATGGAACGACACAAAACATTACCTATCCAGTTCAAGTTTGGAGAAAGAATGATAATGAAGTGAGTAAAGTAGTGGCGTCAGATAAAAAAATAACGAAAGTTGTTGTGGATCCTGAATTGAAAACGGCCGACATAGATGTAAGTAATAATAGCTGGCCTCAAACCAAAGAGCAGAGCAAATTTGACAAATTTAAAACTGAAAATAAAGGTTAATCCAAATTAACAATTTAAAAACCGACTTTTAACGAGTCGGTTTTTTTATGGAATATAAATTGTATCTATCTTTGCAACATGAATCTACTACTTTTCATAGGAACCTCTGAGGTGGTTTTTATACTCTTTATTATGGTCATGGTATTTGGTGCGGAAAAAATTCCTGAAATCGCGAGAAATTTAGGTAAAGGAATGCGTGCAATAAAAAATGCCACAAACGATATTAAATCCGAAATCACACGTAGTGCTGAGAAATCCGATATAAACCTAGATTTTACCGAAGATTTAAAAAAGGAAATTGGAGAGGTGAAAGACGAAATAGAAGAATTGACAGGGTCGGTGAGACGAAAATTTTAAGTTCTTATCCTGCTGATTGTCAATCCGTCTCGAATTGGTAAAATCACACTTTCCAGACGCTGATCTTCATGTAACAGTTTGTTATACTGGAGCAAAGCAGCTGTGGAAACATCGTCCTCTTGAATAGTTTCTACTACTTTACCGCTCCATAGCACGTTATCGGATAATATAACTCCACCTGGATTCATTTTTTCTATAATTAACTCAAAGTAAGTTGGGTAATTGGGTTTATCGGCATCAATAAAAACCAAATCGAATTTTAAATCCAGATCCTTTATTATTTTGGTTGCATCTCCAATATGCTGCACAATATTCTTTCTATATTCCGAGGCTTCAAAATATTTATTTTGAATCTCTAATAGTTCTTCGTTAATGTCAATGGTATGTAGCCGCCCCGATTTTTGTAAACCTTCCGAGAGACAAAGGGCGGAGTAACCCGTATACGTTCCTATTTCCAAAATGTTTTTTGGATTAAGTATTTTTGAAATTAGGCTCAGGACCCTGCCTTGATAGTGTCCGCTGAGCATTCTCGGCTGAAGTACTTTCTGGTTCGTTTCCCGGTTTAATTGCTGAAGCAACTCGGGTTCTTTCGGAGTTAAGGCTGTAATATAATCTTCAATTTTTTCGGGCAAAAAATCCATGGTTCCTTTTTTTCAAAAGTAAGAAATAACCGAGTTGATTAAAAATTGGCTGCATGAAATGATTGAAAATCCTGTCTTAAATCTTCTGAAAATGGTATTTTTGAGCAAATTTAGAATTATGAATTTTGAAAATTCCCGAGAGTTTGCTCAACAATTGGATGAGCAGGACGAATTAAGAAAATACAGAAATGAATTTATTTTTCCGAAGGTAAATGGAAAGGAGGTCATATATTTTACAGGAAATTCCTTGGGCTTGCAACCCAAACGCGCCAAAAAATATGTTGACGAAGTAATGAATGATTGGGCCAATCTAGCTGTTGAAGGACATTTTCATGCTGAAAGACCATGGTGGGATTACCATGAACGATTTTCAAAACATCTTTCGAAAATCGTTGGGGCCAAACCTGAAGAAGTCACGGTTATGAATACGCTCACCGTTAATTTACATTTTTTAATGGTTTCGTTTTATCGACCCACAAAAAATCGATTTAAAATAATTTGTGAGGAGAAAGCTTTTCCAAGTGATCAATATATGATTGCCAGTCAGGTGCGTTTTCACGGCTATGATCCTAAAGATGCCATTGTTGAAATAAAACGTCGGGAAGACGAAAATAATTTTCGGATTGAAGATGTTCTTTCCAAAATTAAAGAAGTAGGTGAGGAGTGCGCGCTTGTGCTAATAGGAGGCGTGAATTATTATACGGGACAAGTTTTTGATATTGAAAAAATCACAAAAGTGGCTCATGAAATCGGCGCTTTCGTTGGATGGGATTTAGCGCACGCCGCTGGAAATATTGAATTGAAATTACACGAATGGCAGGTCGATTTTGCCGCTTGGTGCAGTTATAAATATATGAACAGCGGACCCGGTAATGTTTCGGGTGCTTTTATTAACGAAAAGTATTTGGGCAGAAAAGATATTCCCAGGTTCGAAGGTTGGTGGGGTCACAACAAAAAAAGAAGATTCTTGATGGAGCCGGAATTTGATCCCGAGCCCAATGCACATGCATGGCAAGTCAGTAATGCGCCAATTTTGGCCTTTGCTCCCTATTTGGCTTCTTTGGAAATTTTCGAAGAAGTTGGAATGAATGCCATCATATCAAAACGGAATAAAATAGTTTCCTATTTAGAGTTTATTTTACATGAAATTGACAAAGAAGTAGAAAGTCGTTTTGAAATAATAACGCCCGTCAATCAAGCGGAACGTGCTACTCAATTGTCAGTCTTCTTACATGGTGAAGGAAAAGAACTTTTTCATTTCTTAATGAAAAATGGAGTTATAACCGATTGGCGTGAACCGAATGTGATTCGATTGGCACCCGCACCTTTATATTGTTCTTTCGAAGATATGTTTGAATTTGGACAAATCTTGAAAAAGGGAATTCTGGAAGCATAAAAAAATAAAACCCTTTATTGTTGAATAAAGGGTTTGTTTTTAAATATTTTTTAATGTTTAAGATCCTCCTCTTCCTGTTGCCAGTCTATATAGAATTGCAATTACGGCAAGCACAAGTAAAATGTGAATCAAGTTTCCCACGACTTCTGTAAAAGCAAAAAAACCGACTAACCAACCGATTAGCAATATTATTACGATAAGCCAAATTAAATCTCTCATAACTTTATTTTTTGGTTATGAATAAATTTAGCTATTATTATTTTTCGAGTCAGGGTCTTTAACGCTAGTTTAACGCTGTATTTTTAAAGTCCAAAACTTAGGGAGAAGGTATAAAAGGAATCGTCAGATTTTATAAGAGCCGAATCGAAAAGACCTGGATTTAGTACATGTCGTTTGTCTTGAGAAGCCAAATTATAGGCAGCATCAAATTTTATGCTTCCAAAACTATATCCCAATCCCAAAGAAAATCCTGATAAATCTCCCATGAAGCTTTCATCCTTGTACGGACTTTCCTCATACCTATATCCTCCTCGCAGTGAAAATTGCTGGATTCTATATTCGGCACCAATTCGTACGGAAGAGGCAGCCTTTAAATTCTGCTTTATAAGATTATTTTCCTCAATAAAAGCAGGATCGTTTTCAGGTTTAAATTTTGTCAATGAGTAATCTTTGTAAGAATAATCAATACTCACCAAACCTTTTTTACCAATAACAGCCGCTATTCCGCCAGTATATTTTGCGGGAGAGCTAATTTTATAAGATGGAAAAATGTTGACCACATTCGGACTAACGATCACAGTTTCGTCGAATTCGGAACTATAAGTCCCCAAAGATTGGGTTGTTTCTTCCGAAAGCGTCATCCAAACTGGAGATTGATAGGATAGTCCGAGCCTAAAAGTTTCTGTAAGCTTCGCGATTCCTCCTATTTGAAATGAAAATCCACTTCCTAATGTCGTAAGATTGTTCTGAAATTCTACAATATTGGTTTCACTTCCTGTGTTCGAATTTTCCTCGTACAGATTTGTAAACCGTTCATAATTGATGAAATGGCTGTTGAGGTTTGCACCAAAATAAAATTTTTCGTCGTATTGCGTAGCAAAATTAAAAGTGAACTTTCCATTTAATCCTGTCGATATATAGTTGTATGTCTGATCAAAAGTTCCAGGCGCAATGGCACTGATGTAGGAAGTATTATCGGGATTAGAATTATCTTCGGCATTAATTACAAAGGCTTGATAACCCAATAATGCTTGTTGAGCACCATATCCTTCCGTTTCACCTAAATAGGAATATAAATCCGAGATGCTTTCATTGGATAAAGTTTGAAGTAAGCTCAGCGGAATTCCCTGGGCGTTGTTCAAAAAGTAATTATCTATAGAATTTGTATTTACACCTGAAGCGGTAAATTCTTCTGAGAAATTTTCAGTTTGATTATAATTAAATCCAAGGGAAAATTTCTTCCATTTGCTCTCTTCATCTGAATTTGTAAAGACCAATACAGCACCTCCTTGGGTCAAATCAAAATTCGATTCTTTGCCCATTGAATTTACGCCGAAGTAAGAAACATCATTTTTTCTGTTTCGTAATCCTAAAGTAAAAGTCCCGGTGCTATGGGTGAAAACCGCAGATCCTGCCGGATTACTGCTCATGGAAGTTAAATCTCCACCCAAAGCAGTAAATGCACCACTCATACCCGTATAACGCGCGGTACCCAATAAACTTTCCGAAGAAAAAAGCAACGCATCACTTACATTCTGAGCATAGGTCGAACTAATTGCTATACAAGAAAGTAAAGCCAATATATATTTTTTCATTTTAAAAAATTAAATGTTTGAATTATCCTCGACCCCTTCCACCAGAAGACCTTGTTGTACCCGATGATCTACTGGGCGAGGAGGAACTGCGTGTTGATGTACCCGAACTTCTTGTACTTCTTGTAGGAGTGGAATAATTATTATTGCTTCTTGTGCTCCTCGTGGGCGTGTATTGCCTGGTAGAACGGGTGGAAGTAGAATTGCTACTTGACCGTGTTTGTGTTCTAGTTTCAGTTCTGGCAGGGGCAGTAGAAGTACGGGCTTCCCGGGTCAGACCATAATTTCTCGTTCTGGTACTTCTGTTGTTTTGAATACTTCGGGCGTATTCTGAATTTCTGTTCTGAACATTGGTTCTGTTGTTTTGAACATTCCTTCTGTTATAATTGTAATCATTCGAAAGATTACGTCTTCCCGAATTATTGGCCACATTTCTATTGTATCTCGGATAATAATTATAGGGAGCGTAATATGAATTGTAGGCATATCCATAATAATACGGACTATAAAATCCGCCGTAGTAATAAGGATTATACCCAAAACTTATGCCCCAGCCATAAGGCTGGTAATATCCCCAATAGGGATTATAAGAAAATCCATAATGCCACCCACTATGCCAATAAGGGTTGTAATAGTAAGGATATGAATAATCGTTGTAATAATTTATTGAAATTGAAGTAGCTTCACTTCCCCAAGGCCCATAACCTTCGTCGTTATAGTATTCATCTTCATAATAAATTTCCTCACCTGAATTAGAAGAAGAATACGCCTCTATATTTGTGAAAATAGCACCTTCAGTGGGAACGTTTCCGTATTGTTCCGACTTCGCACCAAAAAGATTTTCGTAGTAAGTTGTATTTTGAACTTGTTCCTGTGGAGTAGATTCTTGTGTGTTTGAATAATTATAATTTCGTTCACTGCTGTTGTTGGCAATTTCATCAGATTCTGGATCCGAACCATAAATGCCATCATTGTCATAGCCCGAATACTGGTAAGAACCGCATGAAGCTAGAAATAACAGTAAAAGCGGTGCGAACCATAATGGCACGTTGTTATTTAATATCGTAGGAGTTTTCATTTGCTGAATTTTAAGATTGCTGAACACACAAATTTAGTTAGTTTTGTGCTACAATTTTTTACTTTATTAAAAACACAAGATTTGTGCCAAATCATAGGCAATGGGAAAGAATATAACGAAACGTAGCGAAGATTATTCCAAATGGTACAACGAATTGGTTGTAAAAGCGGAACTAGCTGAAAATTCGGCGGTTAGAGGATGTATGGTTATAAAACCGTATGGATATGCAATATGGGAGAAAATGCAGGCGCAGTTGGATAAAATGTTTAAGGAAACTGGACACGAAAATGCATATTTTCCGCTGTTTGTTCCTAAAAGTCTCTTTGAGGCCGAAGAAAAAAACGCCGAAGGTTTTGCAAAAGAATGCGCAATTGTTACACACTACCGGTTAAAAACCGATCCCGATAATCCCGGAAAGCTGATTGTTGATCCGGAAGCAAAATTGGAGGAGGAGTTGATTGTAAGACCGACTTCCGAAGCAATTATTTGGAATACCTACAAGGGCTGGATTCAATCTTACAGGGATTTGCCTTTGTTGATCAATCAATGGGCAAATGTGGTGCGTTGGGAAATGCGTACACGTTTGTTTTTACGGACTGCGGAATTTTTATGGCAAGAAGGGCATACAGCACATGCTACGAAAGCTGAAGCGCTTGCCGAGACCAATTTAATGAATAATGTTTACGCTGAATTTGCCGAGAAATTTATGGCAATGCCGGTTATTAAAGGTCGGAAAACCGAAAGTGAACGTTTTGCCGGGGCAGACGAAACTTATTGTATTGAAGCGTTAATGCAGGATGGAAAAGCTTTACAAGCAGGAACCTCTCATTTCTTGGGTCAAAATTTTGCGAAAGCTTTTGACGTCAAATTTGCGACCAAAGAAGGAGGTTTGGAATATGTTTGGGCGACTTCATGGGGAGTTTCCACCAGATTAATGGGAGCGCTTATAATGACGCACAGTGATGACAACGGGCTGGTGCTTCCGCCAAATCTGGCGCCGATTCAGGTGGTAATTGTACCAATTTATAAAGGAGAAGCGCAATTGGAGCAAATATCAGTTGTCGCAAATCAACTGGCAACCGATTTACGAGCAGAAGGAATTTCAGTGAAATTTGACAATCGGGATACGCAAAAACCAGGTTGGAAATTTGCGCAATATGAATTACAAGGTGTTCCGGTAAGAATTGCTATCGGACCCAAAGATTTGGAAAAAGGGTCGGTAGAATTGGCGAGAAGAGATTTGTTGACAAAAGAGTTTGTGGCGCAGACTGATGTTGTTTTGAAAGTAAAACAATTAATGCTGGAGATTCAGGAGAATTTACATAATCGTGCGCTGAAATTCCGAAATGAACATATAACAAAAGTCGATTCTTTTGATGAATTTAAGGAAATGCTGAATACGAAAGGAGGTTTTATTTCTGCGCATTGGGACGGTACACCGGAAACAGAAAATAAAATAAAAGAACTCACAAAAGCGACCATTAGATGCATTCCGTTTGATTCGGAAATGGAAGAAGGGAAATGTGTTTTTTCAGGAAAACCGTCTAGTCAAAGGGTTTTATTCGCAAAAGCCTACTAGGTAAAATTGGGATTAAACAGCAGTTTTCAATTTTTTTGGAAAAAGATGATTTAGGGTTTGCGGCATTCAAAAATAGTTGTATTTTTGCATCCGCATTTAAGCAAATGTTCAGGTCCGTTCGTCTAGGGGTTAGGACGCCAGGTTTTCATCCTGGTAACAGGGGTTCGATTCCCCTACGGACTACATTTTTGAAAAATTCTGAATTTAGAATTCTGAATTCAGAATTATTAGAAGGTCCGTTCGTCTAGGGGTTAGGACGCCAGGTTTTCATCCTGGTAACAGGGGTTCGATTCCCCTACGGACTACACATAAAAAATTAATTTAATAACAACTGTAATGGCAAATCATAAGTCATCATTAAAAAGAATACGTAGCAACGAGGCAAAACGCCTTAGAAATCGCTATCAACATAAAACTACCAGAAACGCAATCAAAAAATTGCGTGATGCTGATAAGAAAGAGGCTGATACCTTATTTCCTACTGTAGTTTCCATGATTGATAAATTGGCGAAGAAAAATATCATCCATGATAACAAAGCGGCCAACCTAAAGTCACAATTGGCTAAACACGTAGCTGCGCTTTAAGATATTAAAAAAGTGTTCAATTAAAAAATGCTTTCTGCAAATTCTGCGGAAAGCATTTTTTTGTTTTTGAAAATTTGAAACAATATTACTGATCATTTGAAGCATTGTGAATAAGAAGTAATTTTGAAAAATCTTTTGTTGAAGAAAACATTTTCTAAAACACAACCATGCTTGAATATAAAACTAAGAATACTTTCCCACTTGCTGTCAGGGTTTTTGGGTTCCTTTTTATTGGCTGCGGTCTAATTATTTTGTTGGATGGATCATTAATCGGTTTTTCTCCCATCGTTTTAGGTGCAATTTTCGGTTTTACATTTGAAGGAATCCAAATTGATCTCGAAAATGGACGTTTCAAAGAATTCACGGGCTTTCTAAAATTTAAAAAAGGAAAATGGAGATCCAATAAAAATTACCCCTTTGTAAGTCTATTGGAATTTAATGTTCAAAGTGTCATTTACAGCTTGAGCAACTCAAAATCCGTAAGTAGTAAAGTTGTATATCGATTATATATGCTAAACTCTTCTCACTTTGAGAAAATTTTGATCAAAGAATTTAATGTTGAAAATAAAGCTAAGGAATTTGCAGATCAATTTGTTGAAACAACCAATCTTCAATTGGTAACTTATTCGCCGACTATTAGCACTGCATCTCGAAATAGAAGAAGATAGTTTAAAAAGATTAAATTACTTTAAAGAAGATAAAATGCTTTTCCAAAACTGAATTTGCGACAAAAAAAAGCGATGTCCAAATCAGACATCGCTTTTCTATTTTTATAAAAATGAAAAATTCTAAGCATTCATTGAAATCAAGAATTCTTCATTGTTTTTGGTTTGTTTAAATCTTTCATTGATGAATTCCATGGCTTCCACCGGGTTCATGTCGGCCAAATATTTCCTCATGATCCACATGCGTTGAAGCGTGTTTTCGTCAAGTAACATATCATCTCTACGTGTACTGGAAGAAGTGAGGTCAATTGCAGGGAAAATTCTTCGGTTTGCAATTTTTCGATCTAACTGCAATTCCATGTTTCCTGTTCCTTTAAATTCTTCAAAGATCACTTCGTCCATTTTCGATCCGGTATCGGTCAATGCGGTTGCAATAATTGATAACGATCCGCCATTTTCAATGTTTCTTGCGGCACCAAAAAATCTTTTGGGTTTGTGAAGTGCATTTGCATCAACACCACCACTTAAAACTTTTCCGCTGGCAGGTTGTACAGTATTGTAAGCCCTTGCCAAACGTGTAAGCGAATCGAGCAGAATTACAACATCATGCCCACATTCCACCATTCTTTTTGCTTTTTCAAGTACAATATTGGCCACTTTAACGTGTTCATGTGCCTCTTTGTCAAATGTTGAAGCAATTACTTCACCTTTTACATGACGTTGCATGTCCGTAACTTCTTCTGGGCGTTCATCAATCAATAAAATCATTTGATAAACTTCAGGATGATTTGCGGCAATTGCATTTGCAATATCTTTCAAAAGCATTGTTTTTCCCGTTTTTGGTTGGGAAACAATCATTCCACGCTGACCTTTTCCAATTGGGGAAAATAAATCGATAATACGTGTAGAAATGGTGCTTTGCCTTTCAGCAATATTGAATTTTTCCTGCGGAAATAAAGGTGTAAGGTGTTCAAAAGAAATTCTATCCCTTACAACCTGTGGATCCAATCCGTTAATTTTGTTGATTTTTATAAGTGGAAAATATTTCTCTCCTTCTTTTGGTGGACGCACCTGTCCTAAAACCGTATCTCCTGTTTTTAATCCGAATAATCTTATTTGGGATTGGGAAACATAAATGTCATCGGGAGATGATAAATAGTGGTAATCTGAAGATCTTAGAAATCCGTAGCCATCTTGCATGATATCCAAAACACCTTCACTCTCTATAATGGCATCAAATTCAAAATCCGGTTCACGATAACGGTTTCTGTTGTCCCGGTTCCCAGTGTTTTTTTGATTTTGATTTTCTTTCTGATTTCTTTTGTCCTCTCTCGGTTGACGGTTGTTATTATCGTCACGAGTATTTTTTTCCTTCCGGTTATCTTTTATTCTGTTGTCCTTTCTGGGGTCATTTCCACCTTGGGCATCATTTCCTTGAGATTTGTCATTTCCAGGTTTGTCTTCTCTTTTTTGAGCAGGTCTTTCATTTCGGTTGTCTCTATTCGGCCTGTTTTCTTGTGAAGATTTATTCGGATTTGATGTTTTTGGAGCTGTGTCTTCAGGTTTGGTTGACTCGTTAGAAGTTGATTTTTCAGCTCGGTCACGAAGATTTGGCTTTTCAGGAAATCTTTTATTGTCTGAGGAAGGTATTTTGCTCTTGTCCATATTTTTCTCCTGGTCTGATGTTTTATTTTCTACAGGAGAAGCTGAAGGTTTGTCTTCTGTTTTTGGTTTTTCCTCCACAAGAATTTCTTTTACCTTCGATGGATTTGCGGCCTGATAATCTAAGATTTGATAGACGAGATCCATTTTTTTTAGTTTCCGAAAATTGGGAACGTTTAATGTTTTAGCGATTTCCAAAAGTTCAGGAAGCTTTTTTTCTTTTAATTCTGAAATTTCCAACATGAATAGTAAGAATATAAATTGTGATATTATTTCTCGAGAAAGAATTCGAAAAAATTGGGATTATTCTACAACCAGAATCATTATAGGTTGCATTTGTTATTGCAATAATACAACATTATTTTATTTTTTATTGCGGCTCAATTAAAAAGATTGCTTTATTTTTGTGTCGAAATATTAAAAAATGCTGCAACGAATTCAGACAATATACCTTTTATTAACCGCAATTGTTAGTGGGGGATTAATCTTCGTTCTGGAACTTGGACACAATTTTGATGGAAATCCGTTTTTTGCCTACGAGAATTCCTTGCTGTTATTGTTGTTCATGGCGAGTTCCTTGCTTGCGTTGATAAGTATTTTTATGTTCAGAAACAGAAAGCTTCAATTTGTTTTGGGGCGACTAAATATAGTATTAAACTTTGTTATACTAGGAGTTTTTGTTTATTGGTCACTAAGCTTGCCTGGAGAGAATGAAATCTCGGAGAAAGGTATTGGGATGCTTCTTCCTATCATTTCTATCGTTTTTCTGGTTTTGGCCAACAAAGCCATTAAGAAGGATGAAGATCTCGTAAAATCTGCTGACCGGTTGCGATAAAACCTTATATCTTAGTAGTGTTAGTGCGTAAACCCGAAGTGAAAACTTCGGGTTTTTGCATTTTAAAAAATCGGCCGACTTTAAAAAAAATATAAACCGTGACTACCCGCAAGTGCCCCGATAATTGTGACAAGGCTCATCAGTAAAAGGATCCAATGTGCAAAATGCATGAACCGGAAAGTCTTTTCAGGTTGTTCTGCCGCATATTTCCTGAATACCCTGTGGAGCACAAAAGGTTCCAGAATAAATAGAATCACCGTAAAAATAAACCAGACTAGAGTCATGGCGTGAACCCACCAAAATTTAATGTCCAAATATCTGTCCCACGCCTGCATCCCATGAAGGAGGTAAAACCCGCTCATTCCGGTAAGCACTGTTGCAACTTTAGCGATATTGGCAAATTTACCTTCAATTTTTTCGAAAGTAGCAATTTTATTTTCTTTGTTGCTCAGCTTTTTCACGGCTGGAATAATAACCATAGTTACCATGGCCACGCCGCCAATCCATACTATAACGCCCAATACGTGTATAATTCTTGCCCAAACCAAATACTCCATAATAGTTAATGTTAATCAATGGGATTTTTCGCTTTTAATAAATTTATCTTTTTTCAAGTTCAATAATCTCCAGGTCTTTAATTTCCACTCCATCAATCTTAAACCGCAACATGGTCCTTACCTTATGAAAACCACTTTTGCCGGCAGCACCCGGATTCATGTGCAGTAATTTTAAGTTTTTGTCGTTCATCACTTTTAAAATATGTGAATGTCCGCAAATAAATAATTTTGGCGGGTTTCTTTTAATCTCTTCCCTTATTGCAGGCGAATATTTACCAGGATAACCGCCAATATGTGTAATCCAAACATCAACTTTTTCACAAAAAAAACGATGGTTCAGCGGAAATTCCTTTCTTATTTCATGACTGTCTATATTTCCATAAACTGCACGCAAGGGTTTTATCTTTTTTAAAGCATCAGTAACCGATAAATCGCCAATATCGCCAGCATGCCATATTTCATCCGCTTCAGAAGCATAATGTAGAATGCGGTCATCAATATATCCGTGGGTATCACTTAACAGCAGTATTTTTTTCAAACCAAAAAAGAATTTAAAATTGTAATTGAAATCATAATAAGGAAGGCATCTTTCCCCATTCTTGCTTATAATATTTTATCTTTGTCAGAATGTAAAAATATCAATTTAGTTTGAGATATTTTATTGAACTGGCTTATAACGGCACCTCATATCACGGATGGCAGAGACAGCCTCAATCAATTTCTGTTCAACAGGTAATAGAGGAGGCATTGCATCGAATTTTAAAGGAAAAGATCGCAATCATGGGAGCGGGAAGAACGGATGCAGGTGTGCATGCCATTCAAATTTTTGCACATTTTGATTTGGAGCGGGAGTTGGGAGACATGGATTTTATTTTCAGAATGAATTCATTATTACCAAAAGACATAGCAGTCCGGAGTTTTTTTAAAGTAAAAAACAATGCGCATGCCAGATTTGATGCATTACATAGAAGCTACGAATATCATATTGTTCAGGAAAAGAATCCGTTTGAAATTGAAAGGTCTTATTTGCTCAAAAAGGACTTGGATTTATCAAAAATGAATGAAGCTTGCAAAATATTGCTCGGGACAAAAGATTTTAAATGTTTTTCAAAATCGAGAACCGATGTCCGCACTTACATTTGTACAATTGAGCATGCTTTTTGGGAACGGAAAAATGAAAAGTTGATTTTTTACATAAAAGCAGATCGTTTTTTGCGGAATATGGTAAGGGCAATCGTAGGAACTTTGTTGGAAATAGGAACGGGTAAATTGGAAATAACCTATTTGAATAAAATTATTGAAAGTAGAAATAGGAGTGAAGCCGGTACATCTGTGCCCGCACACGGACTCTACTTATCAAAAATAGAATATCCAAAAAATATTAGAATTGATTAATGGCTTCATCAACAGGAAAAGCATTTGATACTAACTTATTCAAGCGATTGCTAAGATATACGCGACCGTATAAATTAATTTTTTATTTTGTTGCGATTTCCGCTATTCTGGTTTCCTTTTTTGGTGTTTTAAGACCTTATCTTTTAAAGGTAACCATAGATGATTCAATCGTACCGCAAGATTATGATAATCTGGTTTACTATATAGCAATGATGCTGATTGTATTATTGCTAGAAGTAATTTTTCAGTTTTTCTTCATTTATTTCGCTAACTGGTTGGGTCAACAAGTAATCAGGGATTTGCGGGTCAATCTTTTTCAACACATGCTCGGATTTAGAATGAAATACTTCAACAAATCCGCAGTGGGAAGACTGGTAACCCGTGCCGTAAGTGATATTGAAACCATTGCGAGTATCTTCAGTGAAGGTCTTTTTATGATCTTGAGTGATATACTCAAAATGATCGCGGTTCTGGGATTTATGTTTTACCAAAGTTGGCAACTGACTTTAATTGTTCTCACAGTACTTCCTTTTATTCTTTATGCAACACGGATTTTTCAAAAGAAAATGAAAGTCGCTTTTGAAGACGTTCGAAATCAGGTAGCAAACCTGAACACTTTTGTACAAGAAAGAATCACGGGAATGAAAATCGTTCAGTTGTTTTCCCGTGAAAAAATCGAACATGAAAAATTTAAAGAAATCAATGACAAACATCGTAATGGTTGGAACAGAACGGTGTGGTACAACTCGATCTTTTTTCCAATTGCGGAAATGTCCACTTCCATTACCATTGGTTTAATTGTTTGGTTCGGAGGTTTGAGAGTGCTCGAAGGTGGTGCAATTACTTTGGGTGTTATCATTTTGTTTATAGAACTCGCCCAAATGCTTTTTCGTCCCTTAAGACAAATCGCAGATAAATTTAATACGCTACAAATGGGAATGGTTGCTGCCAATCGTGTTTTTGGTGTTTTGGATACTAATGAACGTATTGATGATTCCGGAAAAATTCAAATCGAACATTTAAAAGGAAAAATAGAATTTAAAAATGTTCACTTCGGATATGAAGAAAACGAAGAAGTTCTAAAAGGAATTTCTTTCGTGGCAAATCCTGGGGAGACTATCGCGATTGTCGGTGCCACCGGAGCAGGGAAATCCACCGTGATCAATTTGTTGAACAGGTTCTACGAGATCAATTCGGGACAGATTTTGGTAGATAACATGGACATCAAATCGATTACTTTAAAATCCTTGCGACAAGAAATTGCGGTGGTTTTGCAAGATGTTTTTCTTTTTGCCGATACCATATTAAAAAATATCACGCTCAATCATCCAGAGATTTCGGAAGAACAGGTAAAATTGGCTGCGAAAGAAATCGGTATTCACGAATTTATTGCTTCCTTGCCAAATGCCTATAATTACAATGTGAAGGAACGTGGTGTAATGCTTTCTTCGGGCCAGCGTCAATTAATTTCTTTTCTGAGGGCGTATGTGAGCAATCCGAGTATTTTGGTTTTAGATGAAGCAACTTCATCTATAGATTCTTATAGTGAACATCTTATTCAAAAGGCTACGGATAAAATCACCAATGGAAGAACCTCCATAGTTATCGCGCACCGACTGGCGACAATTAAAAAAGCGGATAAAATAATGGTGATGGAAGCTGGTAAAATTGTGGAAATTGGAACACATCGGGAGTTGCTCAAAAAAGAGAACGGTTATTATAGAAACCTCTACGAAATTCAGTTTAAAGCCGAAGAACAACTGCTTTAATCCAGCTCCTCTTTTATTTTCGCAATTAAATCGTCTGTGTCTTCATACATCACAAATTCCTTGTCCTTTAAAAACGAAATCTGACCGGTTTCCTCACTGACTACAAGCGCAAGTGCATCTGTTTTTTCAGTGATCCCAACAGCCGCGCGATGTCTCAATCCAAACCTTAACGGGATACTTCTGTCATTTGAAACGGGTAAAATGACCCGGGTAGCGGTGATATAATTTTCGTCAATAACCATGGCCCCATCATGTAACGGACTGTTTTTGTAGAAAATCGATTCGATAATGGGTTGATTGACTTTTATTTTCATTTTATCACCTGAATTTTTTACAAAATCCAAATTGGTACTTCGTTCAATGACGATTAACGCGCCGGTTCGCGATTGTCCCATGCTCTCACATGCCCTTACAATGGCGGCAACATCATTTACCGTCTCACTTTCTTCATCTTTGGAAAACTTGAATTGTTTTAAAAATCTTCGCTTAGAACCGAAATTCGTGGAACCCACCATCAAAAGAAACTTTCTGATTTCTTGCTGAAAAACCACAATCAATGCAAACATTCCCACGCCAATGAATTCCCCCAAAACATTGCTCAGAAGTTCCATTCTTAACAAAGCGGTCAGTTGCCAAATCAGGTAAATTATTACAATTCCAATGAAAATATTCACTGCAACTGTTCCTTTCACCAACTTGTATAGATAATAAAGTAAAATGGCAACAAAAACAATGTCCAGAACATCCAGTATGCGAAAATCTAAAATATCTTCCAAGTCGGTTTTTTTGTAAAATTAAAAAAATTAATGGTTGTCTGGCAGCTGCTCAACTAATTTGACACACTCAACTGCAAATTTTACGTTATGTACGCGCAAAATAGAAGCGCCATTCAAAAGTGCAATCGTATTCATGATACTTGTGCCGTGATCTGCCTCGGCTGGATTTATATCTAAAGTCGTTTGAATAAAATTTTTGCGGGAAACGCCAACCAACAATGGTAATTCTAGAGTTTTAAACAATTTTAATTTTGAAAGAAGTTCAAAATTCTGTTTCCCGTTTTTTGAAAACCCAAATCCTGGATCAATAATAATATCGTTGATTCCCAAATTTCGAGCTTCATTTATTTTTTCTGAGAAGTAAAAAATTAAATCCTGTGTCAGGTCATTATATTCGTTCAAGTTCTTCATTGTCTGGGGGTTTCCCCTCATGTGCATCATAATATACGGGACTTGAAGGCTCGCAACGGTTTTCATCATTTCTGGATCCAATTCCGAAGAAGAAATATCATTGATGATCGCTGCTCCCGCATCAATACAATTTCTGGCGATTTTACTTCGGAAAGTGTCGATGGAAAGAATAATATTCGGAAATTCCTCTACAAGCGTCTCAACCACAGGCAGAATTCTTTTTAATTCCTGCTCTTCGGAAACTTCCTCGGCACCCGGTCTGCTGCTGTACGCGCCAACGTCAATAAAGGTCGCTCCTTCGTTGAGCATTTTTTCCGTTTGCTGAAGAACAGAATCAATATGCATGTATTTTCCACCGTCTGAAAAAGAATCTGGTGTAATATTTAAAATCCCCATCACCTTAGGTGTGGAAAGATCGATGAGCTTGCCTTTGCAATTTATTGTCATTGGGAAATTATCTCGGGTTTTTCGGTTATTATAATCTAAAAATTTTACTTTTGACTAAACTGTATTTTCACCGAAATTTACGCAAATTACAATTTTTTATGCAGGATACTTCCAAACAATATGATGCCGTAATAGAAACGTGTCGTAGTTTGTTTATTAACAAGATGAAAGATTATGGTTGTGCTTGGCGAATCCTAAGATTACCTTCACTCACAGATCAAATTTTTATCAAAGCGCAACGGATCAGAAGCCTTCAACAAAATGGTTTCAAAAAAGTGGATGAAGATGAAGCAGGCGAATTTATTGCGATCATAAATTACTCGGTGATGGCATTAATTCAATTGGAAAAAGGAGTTGTTGATCAACCCGATTTGTCCGCCACCGAAGCAACTGAACTTTACGATAAATTAATTGCGGAAACCAAAGAATTGATGCTGAACAAAAATCACGATTATGGCGAGGCTTGGCGTGATATGCGTATCAGTTCTTTAACCGATTTAATTCTGCAGAAATTACTTCGGGTAAAACAAATCGAAGATAACAAAGGAAAAACTTTGGTAAGCGAAGGCATCGACGCGAATTATCAGGATATGATAAATTACGCGGCGTTTGCACTGATTTTAATGGATGAAAACTCTTAATTTTTTAAAATGAAAATATTGGTCGGTTTCGCAAGGATTTTTGTTGGTGTTCTTTTTATTTTTTCTGGATTTATAAAATTGAATGATCCGCTAGGATTTGCATATAAACTGGAAGAATACTTTGGAGCAGATGTTCTCAATCTCGAATTTTTAATTCCCTACGCGCTGGTTCTTTCCATTTTCTTGGTAATTACCGAAGTATTATTGGGAATTATGTTGCTGATTGGATACGCCCGAAAATTCACCCTGTGGAGCTTGCTGATCATGATCCTGTTTTTCACTTTCCTCACATTTTACTCCGCATATTTCAACAAAGTAACAGATTGTGGATGTTTTGGAGATGCGATTCCATTGGTGCCGTGGGAATCTTTTATAAAAGACGTGATCTTGCTCGTCCTTATATTATTGCTGTTTTTCCAAAGAGAAAAAATCAAACCTATTTTCTCCACTGCACATAAATGGATTGTCTTTGTTTCCTTTATCGGGTGCCTGATTTTCGGATATTATGTGCTCATGCATCTGCCCGTTTTCGATTTCCGGGCGTATCAAGAAGGATACAATATCAAAGAGAAAATGACTGTTCCCGAAGATGCTCCTAAAGATATTTTTGAATATCAATGGAAATTCTCAGTGAACGGAGAAGAAAAAGTATATACCACCAACGGAATTTACCCAAGCGTAGATGGCGATTTTATCGGCGTCGATACAAAGAGAATCCAAGAAGGTTATGTGCCACCAATCCACGATTTTACGATGGAAAAAAATGGAGAAGACCACACCGAGAAGTTTTTGGAAATCGAAAAATTAATTATTGTCGTCGCCTATTCCCTTGAAAAGAGTGAAACGGATGGCTTTTCAGAAGTGAAAAAAATTACGGATGAAGCAAAACAAAAAGGATATACGGTAATCGGACTTTCAGCTTCTTCGGAAGAGGTTGTTGGTGAATTCAAAGAGAAATACAATTTGGATTTCGAGTTCTATTTTTCGGATGCTACCACACTTAAAACGATCATCAGGTCAAATCCAGGCATCGTCAAATTGAACAACGGGACCATTATTCAGAAATTGCACTGGAACGATGCAGAAGATATAGAACTCTAATTTGATTCGCTTCATTTTAAATAAAATCGGTTACGCATTGCTCACGTTATTGGGGGTAGTGACGGTAATTTTTCTTTTGTTTACAGTACTTCCCGGAGATCCTGCACAAATGATGTTGGGGCAAAATCAAACTGAGGAACAGCTTCAGGTCGTGCGTCATAAATACGGCTTCGATAAACCGGTGGCAATTCAATATTTATACTATTTAAATGATTTGTCGCCGATTTCTTTTCATTCGGAAGAACCTACAGATTATACTTTTTTGGATGAAGAAAAATATTCCGCCGTTGAACTTTTGGATTTCGGAAAAACCAAACTTGCATTAAAACTTCCATATCTAAGGGAATCATTTCAGAAAAGTGGAAAAGATGTTTCCGCGATTATCATGGAAACACTTCCGAATACTATTATTTTAGCGTTTTCGGCAATCATCATAGCGATTTCAATCGGTATTTTTTTAGGTGTTGTTTCAGCATTAAATCAAGATAATTGGCTCGATAAAAGTATTCAAGTGCTAAGTACTTTGGGAATGAGTGTGCCGTCGTTTTTCAGTGCGATACTTTTTGCTTGGTTCTTCGGATATGTGCTTCATGAATTTACAAATTTGAACATGACAGGTAGTTTGTACGAACTGGACGATTTTGGCGAGCAAACTCACATCCGATGGAAAAATCTGATTTTGCCGGCTGTGGTTTTGGGAATCAGACCTTTGGCGGTTGTTGTACAACTAATGCGAAATTCTCTTCTTGAAGTGATGCAGCAGGATTATATCCGCACCGCACGCGCGAAAGGTTTATCGCCATTTCAGGTTTTGTGGGGCCACGCAATAAAAAATTCTTTGAATCCAGTAGTTACAGCCGTTTCGGGATGGTTTGCTTCCATGTTGGCGGGAGCCGTTTTTGTGGAATACATTTTCGGATGGAATGGTTTGGGAAAAGAAATTGTGAATGCACTGAACACGCTCGATTTACCCGTTATCATGGGTTCGGTTCTCGTCATTGCAATTATGTTTATACTTATCAATATATTTGTAGATATAATTTACGCTTGGCTTGATCCGCAAATCAGAACTGGATAAATTCCAGTTTTTTTAGCATCTAAAAAATAGAAAAATGAGAAAGAAAATCGTCGCAGGAAATTGGAAAATGAACAATGATTTGGCTCAGACTGAGGAATTATTATCCGATATCAAAGAACAAATGGTGATGAAACCTGAAGCTCAGGTTATCGTGGCACCGGCTTTTACAAATCTTTGGCGGACTTTTGAATCACTTCGAGAAACTCCCATAGAAGTGGCCGCACAAAACATGCATCAGAATAACGAAGGTGCTTTTACCGGCGAAGTTTCGGCAAAAATGCTGAAAAGCATTGGAGTTGATATCGTAATCTTAGGGCATAGTGAACGCAGATCTTTATTCAACGAAACCAATGATGTTTTGGCCGAAAAGGTAAATACGGCTTTGGAAAATGAGATGAAAATCATCTTTTGTGTAGGGGAGGAATTAAAGGACAGAAAAGCCGAAAATCATTTTGAGGTGGTAAAATCACAACTTCAAGAAGGACTTTTTCACATTTCGGAAAAATCTTGGAGCACGATTATAATCGCGTATGAGCCTGTTTGGGCAATTGGAACTGGAGAAACAGCTTCACCGAACCAGGCTCAGGAAATGCACGCTTTTATTCGGGAAACCATCAAATTGGAGTATAATAATGAAGTGGCGGAAAACGTTTCTATCCTATATGGTGGAAGTGTGAAGCCAAATAACGCCGAGGAAATCTTTGCCAAAAAAGATGTTGACGGCGGATTGATTGGAGGTGCCAGCTTGAAGGCATCGGATTTTCTGTCTATTGTTTACGCGGTTTAATTATGAATTATCTTGAATTTACATTCGAAATTTCTCCCTTACAACCAGCTTCAGAAATTTTGGTGGCTGAACTGGGTCTTGCGGGATTCGAAAGTTTCGTGGAAAATGAAAATGGCATAACGGCTTATATTCCTTCGGAAGAATTTGAAGAGGACATGTTGAGTGGTATTCACGTGTTGCAATCAGATGAGTTCGAAATCAGCTTTACAACCAAAGAAATTGAACAGGTAAACTGGAATGAAGAATGGGAGAAGAATTTTGATCCTATTGTCGTCGATAACAAATGTACGGTGAGGGCACCATTTCATTCAAAACCTGACACCGAATTTGATATCGTTATTGAACCAAAAATGTCTTTTGGTACGGGACATCACGCAACTACACACATGATGATTCAACATATTCTGAAAAATGATTGGGAAGGAAAATCTGTTTTGGACATGGGTTGCGGAACCGGAGTTTTAGCAATTTTGGCAGCGATGCGAGGTGCAAAAACCATCGATGCGATAGATATTGACAATTGGTGTTACCTGAATTCAAAAGAAAATGTGGAACGCAATAATTGTGAACATATTGAAGTTTATGAAGGTGGAGCCGAGTTGCTTAAGGATAAAAAATATGATTCAATCATTGCAAACATCAACCGGAATATTTTGTTGGCCGATATGAATGTATATGTGAAAGCATTAAATAAAAATGGAAGCTTGTTTTTAAGCGGATTTTACAAGGAAGATATTCCTGCAATTCAAAAAGAATGTGAAGCTAACGGATTGATTTATGTTGAACATATAGAATGGGATAACTGGGTAGCTGTAAAATTTCAATTTTAATTTTTTTCTGAAATGTTATATTTTTACATTTGAGAAAGGATGTTAATTTACTGAAAATGAGTACGAAGGAAGAAATTTTAGAAGAAGTTGTCGTTAAGGATAAAGAGCAGAAACTTAATGAAATTGTATTGTACAATGATGATGTCAATACATTTGATCACGTGGTGGAATGTTTAATGAGTGCTTGTGAACATACTTTGGAACAAGCAGAACAGTGTTCTCTTTTAGTACATTATAAAGGAAAATGTACGGTGAAAACAGGGGTATATTCCGATTTAAAACCTAGGTGCACAATGCTTTTAAATGAAGGTTTGAGTGCCGAAATTATTTAAAGCAGCAATTTTTGATCTTGAAAAATCCGTGGCGAAAGCTGCGGATTTTTATTTTGCAGCAATTATTTTGTTTGAATGGAGTAGGAGGCACTGAATTTTTTAGAAGGCATCAGCTCCCTAATTCCCACCTTGCTTTTTAAAATTCCGTCCGAATCTTCATAATCTGCGATTCCAATCCAAGGTTCTATACAAACAAACGGCGCATCGGGTTTTGCCCAAATTCCCAAATTTTCAAAATCTTCATAAGTGACGGCTAAAATTGCTCCATATTTTCTGCTGATCAATTCCACTTTTTTTGAAGGAATATCTTTGAAAATCAATGCATCCTTTTCAAAAATCTTGGAGTGCAATCGGATTTCATCAGAATCCAAAGCGAATAACGATGATCCCTTTTTTATTAACCCATCCGTAGTCAATACCGAAATATTCAAATCCTGTTTTTTTTCAAACTTCAAAAAATAATCAGAATAGGTTTCATCCGAAAACAAAGGAACATTAAATGCCGGATGGCCTCCCAAAGAAAAATAAATCGGATCAGTGTCTTTGTTGGAAACTGTAGTCGTAACAATGATGCTTTTTCCTTCTAGTTGAAAACTAATTTCATATCGAAATTTAAAAGGATAAACGCGAAATGTTTCTTCGGAATCTTCTAAACTGAAAGTCAGCTTGTCATCCGACTTATTTTCCAAAACCAGATTCGGATTGTTCCTGATAAATCCGTGTTTTGGCAATTCATATTTTTTCTGATTATGAAGAAAAAATCCATCTTTTAAAGAACCAATAATGGGAAATAAATTAGGAGCCCTGCTGCCCCAAACATCTGGATTTCCCTGCCAAATATATTCCTTTTTGTTGCTGAGGTTAATGACACTCGATAGTTCTGCACCTTTTTCGTTTATTGAAACTTGTAAAAACTGATTTTGAATCTGATGCATGAAAAACGATTGAATTTTTAAACTTAAAAAATCCTACTTCTTATTTCTCCGATTGTAGTTTTTGTCGCCTCTGGTTTTTGGCTTCTTGTATTTTTTCGCAATCTCTCGTCGGTAAGATCCGCCAAGATTCTCCTTTTTGTTCTTTTCCTTTTTTTCATGAAATGCTTCTCCCGATGCTTCTTTTTTCTTCCGCTTTACTGGATTGTTGATTTCAAAAGCCTGTGGCTGTTCCTCTGGAATCAATTCCGTGGAAATTTCCACCTCTTCAGGAATTTCGAACTGATCAATCTTTTTGTTCATCAGATTTTCGATCTGTTCCAAGTATTCGTCTTCTTTTTCCGTAGTCAAAACAATAGAAACACCTTCTTTTTCCGCACGACCGGTCCTACCAATTCGGTGCATGTAATTTTCAGGATAAGACGGCGTGTCAAAATTGATGACATGACTCACGGATTCAATATCCAATCCGCGCGCCATAACATCTGTTGCGACTAAAATCCGGCAAAATCCTTCTCCAAACTGTCTGATACTCCTGAGTCTGTAATTCTGCGTTTTATTCGAATGAATAACGGTGCATTCATCAGTAAACTTCGTTTCTAAAGCAGTAAATAATCGGTCTGCCATTTTTTTGTAGGCCACAAAGATCAAAACTTTGTTATAAGTCTCTTTATCGGCCAAAATATGCTTAAGTAAATTGACTTTTGTATTGAAATTCGGAACTTTATATCCTTTTTGCTGAATATTTTCCAAAGGCGTACCGCTGGTTGCTACCGATACTTTTACGGGATCCTTAAAATCAGTTTCAATCAAATTTTCCACGTCTTCGGTAATCGTTGCAGAAAACATGATATTTTGACGATTGGTGGGAAGCAATTCCAAAATATTGTTGATTTGAAACCTGAATCCCAAATCCAACATAACATCCACTTCATCAATAACCAATGTCTGAATTGATTTCAACTGCAAAGCTCTTCGTAAAACAAGATCATACAATCGACCGGGCGTTGCCACAACAATATCCTGACCACCAAGTAAATCTTGATGCTGCGTATTGATGTTGGTGCCTCCGTAAACTCCTGTAACGCGGACATTAATATACGCGGACAGTTTTTCAATTTCCTCAACCACCTGCACAACAAGTTCTCGCGTGGGAACCATAATTAAAACCCGCGGATTTTTTTGTTTTGAAAAAGTGAGCTTCCGAAGTATTGGAAGCATATAAGCGAAAGTTTTACCTGTTCCTGTTTGCGCAATTCCCAACATATCTTTTCCGGACATGATAACAGAAAAAGCTTGTTCCTGAATAGGAGTAGGGGTGGAAAACTTTAAGTCTTCCAAAGCATTTAATAATGGAGTATTTAAATTTAATTCTTGAAAAGTCACACGTGAATATTTGCTCGCAAAGATAGTCTTTTATAAAATTAAAAAATTGAAGCTAAAGGGATTGATCTATTTTTTATCTTCTGAAATTAACTGAAAAGTGTTGCACGAGTGGAATTATACCTAAAATATTTTATTATTCAATTTTATTAATGGAATTTTGAACGGCTTTTAGCTGAAATTTTTAAAAACCGAAAAATGAAATTAGACATATTAGCAATTGGGGCGCATCCAGATGATGTTGAATTGGGATGTGGAGCAACATTGGCCAAAGAAATTTCCAGAGGAAAAAAAGTCGGGATTTTGGATCTCACCCGAGGAGAATTGGGAACACGAGGTTCAGCCGAAATCAGGGATAAAGAAGCAAAAGATGCCGCTGAAATACTTGGAATTAAAGTGAGACAAAATCTTGAATTCAGTGACGGATTTTTCACCAATAATGTTTCTCACCAACTCGAAGTAATAAAAATTATACGAAAATATAAACCGGAAATTATTTTATGCAATGCGGTTGATGACCGGCATATTGACCATGGAAAAGGAGCCAAGTTGGTAGCCGACGCTTGTTTTTTAAGCGGATTGCGGAAAATAGAAACGATTTGCGAAGGAAACAAACAAAATGCTTGGAGACCAAAATCGGTTTACCATTACATACAATGGAAAAATTTAACTCCTGATGTTGTTGTAGATGTTTCTGGATTTATGGATTTAAAAATGGCTGCGGTAAAAGCTTATAAATCACAATTTTTTGATGAAAACAGCGAGGAACCAAAGACGCCGATTTCAGATTTAAATTTTTTGGAAAGCATTTCTTATCGTGCCAAAGACCTAGGAAGGTTAATAGGAGCGGATTACGGTGAAGGATTTACCGTAAGCAGCCAATTGGCGGTGGATTCGCTATTTAATTTAAAATAAAAAAACATTTTTTTTCTTTTGAAAAGAACGGAATTATACTACATTTGCATCCGATTAAAATGGTGGTTGTAGCTCAGCTGGTTAGAGCGCCTGATTGTGGTTCAGGAGGTCGCCGGTTCGAACCCGGTCTTCCACCCTTTATAAGCTTCTTGAGAAATCAAGGAGCTTTTTTTATTTCCGGAAAACCATGATTACCTCAATATCCGGGTGAGAAGTTTATCCTGAGCTTGCCGAAGGAACCCTGGTCTTTAACCCTTTATAAGCTTCTTGAGAAATCAAGGAGCTTTTTTTATTCCGAAAAACAATTAATATTTCAATGACCGGGTGAGAAGTTTGTCCTGAGCTTGTCGAAGGAAACCTGGTCTTCCACCCTTTATAAGCTTCTTGAGAAATCAAGGAGCTTTTTTTATTCTCAAAAAATCCAAAGGAGAATTTAGGTTTAGTAATATCCAAATGATGTTTGAATTGAAAACAAAAAATCCCGCCGAAGCGGGATTTAATATAAGAGAGATAAAAAATTTATATTATTTTACTTTTTCTACAATAGCTTTGAAAGCTTCTGGATGATTCATTGCTAAATCGGCTAAAACCTTACGGTTAATTTCGATTCCACTTGCTTTTACACCACCCATAAACTGAGAATAAGATAATCCGTGAACACGTGCGCCTGCGTTGATACGCATAATCCACAATGAACGGAAATTTCTCTTCTTGGTTTTACGGTCTCTATAAGCATATAACATTGCTTTGTCAACCGCATTTTTTGCTACTGTCCAAACGTTTTTACGTCTTCCAAAGTAACCTTTTGCTTGCTTTAGAACCTTTTTTCTTCTGGCTCTTTTTGCAACTGAATTTACTGATCTTGGCATTTCTTTTTTTGTTTTTTGTAACAGGCGATTCTTTTGATTCTAAAAAAATGAATTAAGAATTCTTTCCTTGGCCCGCTCCAGGGTTAATTAATTAATTAAAACCAATCAAGTGGTCAATTACTTTAATCGTAATTGATACTTGATATTGTTCTCATCCGACTTATGAACCAAAGTATCATGAGTCAATGCAAGCTTACGTTTTTTAGACTTCTTTGTTAAGATGTGGCTCTTAAACGCGTGCTTTCTTTTTATTTTACCCGTACCTGTAAGCTTAAAACGCTTCTTGGCACTGGATTTTGTTTTCATTTTGGGCATTTGTCCTTAATTTAATTATTATCTCTCTTTTTCTTTTTCTAAAAATTCTTTGAAGTAAATCTTACTTCGCTTTTTTTGGCGTGATAAACATGGTCATTCGTTTACCTTCCAATTTCGGCATTTGTTCTACTTTTCCAAGTTCTTCTAAATCTTGCGCCAATCGAAGCAATAGAATTTCACCTTGATCTTTAAAAACAATTGATCTTCCTTTAAAAAACACATAAGCTTTTAACTTCGCACCTTCCTTCAAAAATTTTTCTCCGTGCTTCTTTTTAAATTCGTAATCGTGATCATCTGTGTTAGGACCAAAACGTATTTCCTTTACAACAACCTTTGATGCTTTCGCTTTTAAAACTTTTTCCCGTTTTTTCTGCTCGTATAGAAATTTCTTGTAATCCATAACCTTTGCAACAGGAGGTTTTGCATCCGGGGAAATTTCCACTAAATCCAATTCCTGTTCCTCGGCGATGGCCAATGCTTCCTTTAAAGGATACACGCCCATTTCTACATTTTCACCCACAAGCCGAACTTCTTCAGACCTAATTTTGTGGTTGATGCGGTGTTGCTCTTCTTTTACTTCTCTAAGAGGCTTGTTGGACCTTTTTCTTCTTATTGCTATGGCTTTATAATTTTAGTTAAACTTCAAATGTTTTTATTGTACTCTTTATTTCTTCTTTTATCAATTTGGAAAAGTCTTCAATAGACATGGTGCCCATATCTCCTTCGCCGTGCTTTCGTACAGAAACTGTACCATCTTTCTCTTCCTGCTCTCCTACAATCAGCATATACGGGATCTTGCTTACCTCAGCTTCCCGTATTTTTTTACCTATTGTTTCACTGCGGTTGTCAGAGAGGGCGCGAATTTCGTCATTTTCCAACAAATTTAAAACTTTTTTCGTGTATTTTTCATATTTCTCACTGAGAGAGAGTATAATAGCTTGTTCCGGCATCAGCCACAACGGAAAGTTTCCTCCAGTGTGCTCCAATAAAATGGCAATAAATCTTTCCATACTGCCAAAAGGTGCCCGGTGAATCATTACAGGCCTGTACATTTCATTGTCACTACCCTTATAGGTAAGGTCAAAACGCTCAGGTAAATTGTAATCCACCTGAATTGTTCCCAACTGCCAATTTCTGCCAAGCGCATCCTTCACCATAAAATCAAGCTTCGGTCCGTAAAATGCCGCTTCACCAGTTTCCACAACATAATTCAAGCCCTTTTCCTTTGCAGCACTCAAGATCGCATTTTCAGCTTTCTCCCACACATCATCACTTCCAATATATTTTTCTTTATTGTCAGGATCCCTCAATGAAACTTGAGCGGTGAAATTTTCAAAACCTAAAGAAGCAAATACATATAAAGTAAGGTCAATTACCTTTTTAAACTCTTCGTCCAATTGTTCGGGAGTACAGAAAATATGTGCATCGTCCTGAGTAAATCCACGAACCCGTGTCAATCCGTGTAATTCCCCACTTTGCTCATATCTGTAAACGGTTCCAAATTCTGCCAAACGCTTCGGTAAATCCCTGTAACTCCAGGGGCTCGAATTATAAATCTCGCAGTGATGCGGGCAATTCATTGGCTTCAGCATGAATTCCTCGCCTTCATTCGGGGTTTTTATGGCTTGAAAACTGTCTTCCCCGTATTTTGCATAATGACCTGAAGTAACATAAAGTTCCTTGTGACCAATATGAGGGGTGACAACCATTTCATAACCCGCTTTTTTCTGAGCAGCTTTCAGAAAATTCTCAAGTCGTTCCCTCAAAGCAGCGCCTTTCGGGAGCCATAACGGTAAACCTTGCCCTACTTTTTGTGAAAAAGCAAACAAGCCCAGTTCTTTGCCGAGTTTTCTGTGATCACGTTTTTTCGCCTCCTCAAGAAGCTCTAAATATTCTTTTAAATCTTTTTGCTTCGGAAAAGTGATGCCATAAACCCTGGTAAGCTGCGGATTTTTTTCGTCACCGCGCCAATAAGCACCCGCAACGCTCATTACTTTTGCGGCCTTGATAAAACCAGTGTTTGGTAAATGCCCACCACGGCATAAATCGGTGAAAGTGTCGTGATCACAAAAAGTGATGGTTCCGTCTTCAAGATTTTCAATCAATTCAACCTTAAATGGGTTGTTGCTTTTTCTATAATAATCCAAAGCTTCAGATTTTGAAACAGAACGCATTGTAAAATCATGCTTTCCACGCGAAATCTCCAACATTCTGTCTTCAATCGATTTAAAATCTTTCTCTGAAATTTTTTGTTCGCCAAAATCCACGTCGTAATAAAAGCCATTTTCAATCGCCGGCCCAATAGTCAATTTGGCACCCGGAAACAATTGCTCTATCGCCTGCGCCATCACGTGGGAAGAAGAATGCCAGAAAGCTTTTTTGCCCTCCGCATCATTCCATGTATATAAGGTGAGATTACCATCAGTAGTTAAAGGAGTCGTCGTTTCCACAATAGAATCATTGAATTTGGCCGAAAGCACATTTCTTGCCAAACCCTCGCTAATACTTTTCGCAACGTCCATAGGAGTAGTCCCACGCTCAAACTCTTTAATACTGCCATCAGGCAAAGTAATCTTTATCATAACTTTTAATTGAGGGGGCAAAGATAATAGGATAAAAAATCTTGTACAATATATATAAGAGAGGTTTTTTAATTTTAAAAATTTGGGCGTTCCCTTCGGTCCGGGCTTTCGCTACTCGCTTTTTCATTTCTGAAAAAGAAATGAAAAGAGCTCAAACAAACCGCTCAATCCCTAACGCAGGAAGTCAAAAAGTCAGAAAGTAAAAAAGTTGAAATAGGAAAAGAGGGAAAGAGGCTCAACCCCAAACCCCAAAATCCCAAAATTCCAAACCCCAAACCACCCGCAACTTTCCCAAACCCCAAACCCCAAACCCCAACCACCCGCAACCCGCAACTTTCCCAAACCCCAAATCCCAAACAACCGTTCCCTAACCCCCAATCCCACAACCGTTTAAAACAGCGGTTTTGTTAAATGTGAAAAAAAACAAAAAAAACTTTGTTCTTGGTGTTGCGCGAACGGAAAACACGTGTATATTTGCAGCCGCTTAGGGAAAGGACGAAAGTGCTTTTTGAAACGGCGGGAAGTTCTTTAAAAAAACCTTGAATTTTATTTGCCCACAAGAGGAAAAGCACGTAATTTTGCCCTCCTTTTGGAGCTGAAAAAAACCGGCGGAAAAAGAAAAAAATATTTTTTTGTTTTTTGCTTGCCGGAAATAAAAAGCGTTGTATATTTGCAGCCGCTTAGGGAAAAAGGCAAAACGTTCATTTAAGAAATAGGAAAAAAGGGTTTTGGTTTTTGAA
>DASSWB010000023.1:0-20319 GCA_035705495.1 Salinimicrobium sp.
ATTACGAACTTGACTTGATTCATTTAGCAATAACAGAACTATACAATGGAAACGATGACAATGTAGAGATTATAAAAAGATCATTGGATGAAATAAAACGAAAAGTTCATTCAAAGCCTGATGTAGTCACTTGTGCATAACTACTATATATAAAACCCGCACCGCAAGCTGCATAAACAAAAGAAAATAAAATGAATATTCGAAAATGGCACAAAGACTTTTCGAGGGATATGGAGCTTGACTCCAATTCTTTCAATACTAGAAAAACTTATACTTCCCTCGTTTGGAAATTTTTGCTGTATTTTCAAAATGAAGTAGAACCGAAAGCAATCAGCAATGAAGTCATTAAAGATTACCTACTTTCTTTCCAGACTTTAAATACCAGAAAGCAAAACCTTTGCGCCATTCGTGCTTTTTACCGGCTTACGGTAAAAATGCCACAAAAAATTACCAGCATTCCATATCCGAAAAAGGAAAGGAAATTACCGCGTGTTATTGATAAGCTGGAACTACTTCAGAAAATAGATCAAATCCAAAATTTAAAGCACAAAGCAATTATTTCCGTTGGATTTAGCGTGGGATTAAGAGTTTCAGAACTGACGAATTTAAAAGTTTCGGATATTGATTCGAAGCGAATGCTAATTTTAATTAGAAACGGAAAAGGCAGGAAAGACCGATACGTGCCACTTTCAGAAAAGATACTTCATTTACTTCGCGCCTACTTCAAAGCTTACCGTCCGGTAGAGTATCTTTTCAACGGACAAAATAAGCCGAAGTACAGTAATACCAGCTGTAATGCCATTGTAAAAAAATACCTGGGGCAAACCTATCATTATCATCTTTTAAGGCATTCCTGCTTTACAACGATGTTGGAAACAGGAACAGATCTTCGGGTAATTCAAAAAATAGCGGGCCACAACAGTAGTAAGACCACCGAAATTTACACGCATGTTTCGAATAGTTTTTTGAGCGCGGTGCAAACGCCGATTTAAAAATCCTAAAAACACTTCTTTTAAAAACCGAAAAACTTTAATCATGACACCAAAAGAAAAAGCGAAGGAACTGGTAAATAAATTTTCCTTGGTAGGACTTCAGCAAAGAGAAGAGGGGAAAGAGTGCGCCCTAATCGCTTGTGATGAAATATTAAACGAAGATTATATAATTCATTCCGTACATTCCCATTTGTCAAGAAATGAATTTTGGCAAGAAGTAAAGCAAGAAATAACCAAACTGTAGTTGACAATCTGGATATAACCACCTTCCCAACAAATAAACTTTTAGTTTATACAAAACCATCTAAGCATCTATAAGTTTACCATTCATAATTTATTTGAATTGGTTAAATTTTTTAGATGAGTAACATTTTTACACGGGCGGTTGCCCAAATTGTTGCACCTCAAAAGAGGTCTGCTGGTTCTAGCACCGGCTGGACCTCTTTTTTCCCTTTCAAACTTACCGAAGCTGGTAAATCCGTCAACACAAATTCTGCGCTTACAATTTCCGCTTTCTATTGCGCGGTGAATACCATTGCCAATAGTATTGCACTGCTTCCCATGTCCGTTTATAAAAAAGACGGAAAGACCAGGATGCACTCTGCAGATCACGCTGCAGATTATCTTCTGTACCGCGAGCCAAATTCTTATATGACGGCCTTCACGTTCAAGTTTATTATGGCAGTTGCCGTGCTTATGCGTGGCAATGCCTATGCACTTATTGTTCGTGACAATTCAGGAAATATTTCAGCATATCAATATCTTGATCCCGATCAAGTTTCGGTGGTAGATTATCAAGGTCAGTTGTACTACAAATTTAAAGGTCAAACTTTTTCAGCTTCAGAAATTATACATATACCCGGATTCTCTACGGATGGCATCTGCGGAAAATCAATAATTGAACACGCTGCCGATAATTTGGGTGTTTCTTTGACCGCTCAAAAATTCGGAAGCGATTCACTTACAGATCGAGGAATCTCTCAGGGAGTTCTTGAAAGTGAGTTAACTGTTAAGGTTGAAAAGAAAAAAGAAATATCCGCAGCTTTTTCTTCGGCAATGAGTAGCGGACAAAAGCACCGCGCGCCACTTTTGGATGAAGGGATGAAATACAAGCCTATCACCTTATCTCCTAAGGATGCACAATTTATTGAAACCTACGCAAACGGAATCGCGGATATTGCCCGTTGGTTCAGTATGCCATTGCACAAATTGCACGTATCTGGGGAAGGCGGTTACAATTATCTGGTGCAAATGTCAATTGAATATCTGCAAACAGCTGTAATGCCTTTGGGCGAGAAATTCAAACAAGAATTTGAACGCAAAAGCTTCACGCCTTCCGAGAGGAAAATCGGTGTGTACATCCATATCAACTATTCAAAACTTTTACAGGCCGATCCTAAATCACGTGCGCAATTCTATAAAGATCAATATTACCTGGGCGCAATTTCAGCAAATGAAATCCGCGAACTCGAAGACAGGAACCCACGTGATGGTGGTGATGATTTTGTACAAATGAGCAACGTGCTTAACGAAATGCAGCTTAAAAAACAGTTACAAGATGAAAACTGATAACATACAAACCCGTTACGCCCAGGTAAGAGCCGGGGCAATCAATGAAGAAAACCGCACGGTTGAATTTGTGATTTCTACCGAAGCTGTAGATTCTTATAAAACAGTTTTCAGGCTTGACGGCTGGATGCTGGATGAGTATAACCGCAATCCTATTGTGTGCTACAACCACGAAGTTTTTGGCGATGCCGATATGATTATTGGTACTTCGGAAGTCTTTCGTGATGGCGATGCACTTATAGGAAGGGTAACTTTTGAAGATGCAGAAACAAATCCTTTTGCCGAAAAGATTTTCAGGAAGATAAAAGCCGGAACCCTTAGAATGGCTTCCATCAATGCAAGGGTAAGCAAGGCACGTATGGGATTGAAAGATCAAAACGAAGATCCAGATGTGGTGTATTTCACCCGCCAATATTTGCAAGAATGGAGCGTGGTGAGCATCGGAAGCAATCCAGATGCATTAAAACGAAATTCCGAAGAACTGGAAGCACTCCGTAGTGCTGCAGTCAAAGAAATAGAAGTTACTGAAGAGCCGGTAACTTCAAAAGAAGAAAGAGCGTCATTTGATGTCTTTGAGGCTCAATTAATTGTTAACCAAAACAGCTTAGTAAAATGAAAAAACTAGCAGAATTAATGCAAGAAAGAGCCGCCAAAATCAAGGCTCAATCTGATTTGTTAGCTGAAGTAAGAAGCTCTGAAAAGAAAGAGTTTACCGAAGACCAGCAAACCCGTTTCGATGGAATGACCGCCGAAATAAAAGAACTCGACACGCAAATTGAGCGTGCCAAAGAAATCGATGCCGCCGAAAAGCGTGCTGCAGAATTGAACGGTAAACCTATTGATCAGCCAAGACAAAGAAAAGAAGGTGGTGAAGATGCTGAGAGGCGTGCCATTCTTGGACAAGCTTCTATTACCCGTGCTATGAGAATGGCTTCCAAAGGTAAAATTTTAGATGGAGCTGAAAAGGAAATGAGTGAAATCGGTATGGAAGAAAACCGAAATGCGGAAGTAAAAGAAACAGGCGAGGCTGATTTCTATATTCCTACTTCTATGCTTCGCGCTGATGCTTATACAGCTACAGAAGATGCCGGTGCTTATGGTGGAGATTTAATTGTTAAGCAACCACCACGCGTTCAAATGCCATTTGCGGCTAAGCCTGTTTTGGAAAGTTTGGGAGCAACTGTATGGGACAACCTTACTGGTGGTGGTATTCCTTTGCCTGTTATGGGTAAGCACACTTTTGAGTGGTTAAGCGAAACAGGAGAAACCACTATTGAGAAAGCAGGAATTGACGGTCCCGTTTTGGATCCTTATCGTTTAGGAAGAACTACGGATATTTCGAATAGGTTGATCCTTCAAACAAGTTTCGGTGTTGAAGGTTATGTTCGTTCTGAAATTATAAAAGCTTTTAACCGTGCAATCGATTCTGCTGGTATCAATGGTTCTGGCGCGGCTAACAATCCAACTGGTCTTTTAAATACTGCTGGTATATCCCTTTCTGCAATTGCAACGGCGGCAGCTATTCCAACCCGTCCTATGTTGAATGAATTGCCTGGTCTGTTGGCTTTGGATGATGTTGATGAAAACAACTTAGCGTATTTGTTAGGCCCAGCACTTAGAACTCTTCTGCAGGATATTAAAGTAGATGCTGGTTCTGGAAGATTTTTGATGGAAGGAAGAAACGAATTGAACAGCTATAAAGCTGCAGTTTCGACTCTTGTACCAGATTTAGCAGCTAACCATCCTTTGATTTTTGGAGATTTCTCCAAATTGTTCATCGGAAAATGGGGAGCGCTTTCAGTGCTTACAGATCCTTATTCTGCATCAAGAAAGAACTGCTTGAGATTGACTGTTAACGGTCATGCTGGTGTTGCAATAGCACAACCAGAAGCCTTTGCGGTAAACAAGTTCCTTAACGCTGAAGCTGCAGCGTAATAGTTTGAATTTGCCAATTCAACAATAAAATGGGCCTTTGCTTAAGGCGAAGGCTCATTTTTTAAAAACAAAAAATCATGGCAGGGAAAAAGAAAGAAAAAAAAGAAACAAACCAGGCAAAAGAGGTGAAACCTAAAAATGCCGGTCTTAAAAAATTAAGGGCACTTGTAAGTAATTTGCCAGGCAAATATTTACTTCCCTATAACAAAGGTCAAGAATTCGAAATAGAAGCAAAACAGGCCGAAGAAATGATCAAGGCAAAAGATGCCGAAGAAGTCTAAAAGCGAAGCGGTCTAAAATCTAATATCTAACATCTAGCATTATGGCTTACGAAACCTATATATCAGATCCAGTTGCAGATGCAACAATCGTTACGTTGGAGCAGGCAAAAATGAATTCCAAAATTGAATTCGACGATGAAGATGCTTTATTGGAAATCTTTGTCGATGCTGCAACAAACGAGATTGAAAACTACATAGGCGGTCCCGTATTGCCACGTGAAGCATCTTCTTTTGTTTTAAGCAAATGGTGCCGAAGTTTAAAAGCAGGGCCACGAGTTGAAGCAATTGAATCTGTTACCTATGTAGATGATGAAGGAGAAGAGCAAGAGCTAGCTGCAGATGATTATTACCTGATCAAAAACACAAATACAATTGTGATCACTGCAGATGAGCCGGTAGATTTTGAAGAAGATCTAACGATCAACTGTACTTTGGGTTACACAACAATTCCTGCAGATATTAAAAGGGCGGCACTGCTTATTTTCAGCAATGCCGATACCTATCGGGAAAATATGCCAATAAAACTGAACACCGCAGCACAAGCACTGTTGCGGCCATATAAAATTTATTAGGATGCTAAGAATAGTTTACGATCCGGTATTGGGAGCAATGTATTTTTTTGATCCTTTTGTTTCCAATAAAAAACCAAGATCTAAATTTCATAAGTAAGATGAACACAGTAAACGTAGGCAAGCTAAACCGAAGAGTGGAACTCTTCAAAAAAGTGGAGGCAAAGCAACCCACTGGCGAGCGTACGCATACAGTTGAATCTTTGGGAAAAGCTTGGGTGGAACGTATAGAAGTTTCCGGCAATGAAGATGATAACGATGGGCAAATCCTTTCCTTATCCGTTTGCCGATTTATTATAAGGTTCACACGTGATTTATTGATCACCGGACCGCAATATTTTATACGTGATGAAGATGGGGATTATGAAATTCATAGCACACAAATAATTGGGCGCAATAGGTTTCTGGAATTAAAATGCAGTCGCCGTGGCCAATGATAAGGATATTGTAAAGATTGAAGGTTTTGAAGAGTTGAACCGAAAATTAAAACAACTCCCAGACCGTGTAAAACGGCTTGAAGTTCTGAAAATACAAAGGCGAATTGCCGCTCCGGTTGTAAGTGCTTATGCAAATGAGCTTCCTAAAAAGTCGGGCAACTTGGCAAAATCTGTAAAAGCCGAAACGGTGCCAGCTAGAAAATCAGATGGTAATCCGTCAATAGCAATAAGGCCTTCCAAAAAAGGTAAAGCAGATGGCTGGTATCGTTTCGTGGTAATAAAGAAAGGTGATAAACCGGGAAGCCGAAAAGAAGGAAGCCGAAAAGGAATGAACACGGTTGTGGAAGATGCAAAGGAAAGGGTTGTTAAAAGTATGGGAACTACGGCAATGGCTGAAAACCAAAAGAAAATTGCCGAGTATATCCAGAAACAAATAAACAGATTGAGCAAATGATTTTAGATGCCTCGATACATGCAACATCAATTTTGGAAGAAGCGGCTCTTGGTACTGCCGTGGAAGATAAAATATTCTGGGAACTCGCAGAGCAAACCACGCAAATTCCATTTGTGGTTTTCACGGTGGCAGATTCGGGTCCAGGAACAAAAAACGGATTGACCGAAATTGAAGTGAATGTTCGTGTTTTCGGAAGCAGCATAACAGCTTCGGCAACCATTGCAAAACAATTGCGAAATGCCATAGATAGCAATAACACACGTTGGCGGGATCGTGGCGCAAGGTCTGGTTATACCAATACCGATGCAAAAGAAGGATATATTGAAATCACATATAATTTTAAACTTTAACTCAATACTAAATACTAACACCTAAATACTAAAGAAATGGCAGGAGAAAAAGTAATTTCCGGAAATTTAAGATTGACATTGGATGATGGCTCAATCTTTCACGCTACCGAGTGTTCCCTAACAATGACCAGGGAATTAAAAGAGCGTTCAACAAAAGATACCGACGGCATCGAGCGTTCAAAAGGTATTAAATCTTGGTCTGCTTCGGCTTCGGCATTGGCTGTTTACGGCTCCGATGGAACCGGTACAAACGATTTTGCGGCCCTTTTCAATTTGTACAATGACGATACAGATACACTTGTAGCTGTAGAGTTTGTGCAGGATGAAACAGATGCAGTTTATAAATTCGTGGGCAGTGCAATTATTGAAAGCCTTGAAATGAACGCTGCAAACGAGGAAGATGCAACAGCATCAATCTCTTTGAGCGGTAGCGGTGCCATGGCAATGGAGGAACTCAACCCAGCTTAAAATGAAACATGCAATTGAAATAGCGGGAACCAGTTTCCCGCTTAAATTTGGCTTTGGGGCGTTCAAGCTTCTTGGCAATGCGTGGGATTGCAAAGGGATTCAATCTGTAATCAACGAATTTCAGAAAATAATCCCTACAGGAAAAGAACCCGATGTTACTTTTGAAGCTGCGGATAAATTAGCAGATGTTGCCTTTGCAGGAATCAGTAATGCAGGAGTTAAAGAATTGCCGGATTCTGATGAATGTATTGAAGCACTTCTTTTCGGTGGGCAGCTGGAACCGCTTATGATTGCCTTTCAGGAAAGTTTGCCACAGGGAAACCCTCAGCCGGTAAAGACGAACCGGCAGACCAAAAAGGCGAAGAAGAAATAACCTGGGACGAGATTGAAGAAACCGCACTTGGTGTTATCGGGCTTTCATTTTTTGAATTTGAAAAAATAACACCGCGCACCTTCAACAACATTCTAAAGGGCAGGCGGCAAAAAGAAGATGCCGAGACCCGCGAGCGTTGGGAAATGCACCGTGAAATAGCCGTGAATTTAATTCGGCCGTACCTTAAAAAAACCGATGCCAAAAAAAGCCTTCAGCAATTATATGCGTTACCGTGGGACAATAAAACAATCTTGCCAAAAAAGAATAAACCCAAAAAGGATCCAGTAGATTTCTGGTCAGAAATTGACAAACGAACCAAGAAAAAAAGCAGCTAATCCAGCTGCTTTTTTCATTTTCAAACAACACAAATAAACCTTTAGTTTATATAAAAACAAGCCATCAAACCTAAGTTTACCTATTGTCAAAACAAGGTAAATGGCTAACTTCAATACCATCTCAATTCGCTTCAATGCGGATTTAAAGCAGTTCTCCAGTCAGATGCAAAATGCCAATCGGCAATTGCAAAAAACGGGACAACAAATGCAAAAGGTTGGTAAAGGCCTTACCCTTGGTGTTACGGCACCTTTGGTTGCAATGGGTTATGCCGGTGTAGATGCGTGGGACAAACAAGCCAAAGCTGAAACTGCATTGCGAACTGCTCTTAAGGGAAGTGAAAAAGCTTTTGCGGCGCTCACCAAACAAGCTTCTGCTTTTCAGGAAATTTCTTTGTTTGGAGATGAAGAAATTATAAAGCAACAGGCTTTTCTTTCTACTATGGAACTTAATGAGCAGCAAATTGGTAAAGTGATCCAAGCTGCAATGAATTTGAGTGCTGCTACAGGAATGAGTTTGGAAAGCGCGGTAAAGAACCTGGCAAAAACTTACGGCGGTTTAACAGGTGAATTGGGTGAATCTATTCCCGCGCTTCGCAACCTTACCGCAGAGCAACTAAAATCGGGTGAAGCCATTAATTATGTAAACACCGCCTTTGCGGGTCAAGCGGAAGCTGCGGCAAAAGCTGGTACTGGTGGCCTGAAACAACTGGCAAATTCATTGGGAGATCTTTCTGAAGAATTCGGAAAGATTATTACCGAAGCACTTATGCCGGTTGTTGAACATTTAAAATCCGCAGTAAAATGGTTTCAAGGACTTGACCAATCTACCAAAAAAATGATTGTAGTGGTTGCGGCGCTTGCTGCTGCATTAGGGCCTTTATTGGTTGCATTGGGCTACATGATGACAAATGTTATTCCAGGACTCATTAAAGGTTACACAAAGCTTCGGACGTTGTTGATCGCAAATCCGTGGACTGCCTTAGCCTTGGCTGTTGGTGCAGTGGCTGCTGCTTTGGTTGTTTTTACCCGTTCCAGTTCTGAAGCTTCGGTGGTTGCCGATACTTTAAATGAAGTAAGAAAAGAATCCGCTACAAGTATAGCAAAGGAACGCGCGCAACTTGACACACTTTTAAAAATTGCAAGGGATGAAACCAGAACCAAGAAAGAACGTGAAGCTGCAATAAAAGCATTGAACAATATTTCTCCTGAATACCTTGGCAATATTTCCCTGGAAACAATCAATACCCAAAATGCTACAGATGCAACCTTGGCTTATATTGCTGCACTGGATAAAAAAGCATTGGCTCAGGCTGCCATGCAGAAAAAACAAGAGCTTTTTGCAAAGAAGATTGAAAAGGAAAACGAACGCTTAAGTGCTGTTCCAGATTGGTTGAGCTCAGATAGTTTTTGGGCAATGTTTGGAGTTGAAACAGAAGTGCATAACGGCATCAAGGATTTAAACAAATATCTGGAAGAAAATGTAAAAGCGGGCACCATGTCGGCAGCAGCTGCGGAAAGCATGCGAAAAGCCTACGGGCCATTAATTGAAAAAAGAAAAGAAGAGCTTTCTGTTATTGATGCGCAAATTGAAGCTTTAAACAAATATATCGACATACCACCACCTCCTGTAGTTGCGGTAAATCCAAATCCCACAACAACCACTATAACAGGAATTCCAGAATCCCTTCAACAAGAATCAACTCGAATTCAAAAAGAGTACGATGATATTCAGCAAATCATTATTGATAACGGCGGAAAAATAGATGATCTGGAAGCAGAATCACAATGGGATTTTCATGTCAATATGAAGAGTGAAGAGTTTGTGGCCGGAGTGGAACAAGTAAAAACATCTGCTGAAATTTTAGAACAAAGAATGCGAAGGCTTCAAGAAGTGGGTGCTGCAGTTGGAAGTTCCGTTGCCAATGTATTTGCAAATTTTGCTGGTAGCATTGTAGATAGCCTTGGTCTGGCTTCATCCGGTTTTGAAGGTTTTGTAAAAGGTCTTGCCGATACGGTCATTAGATTGATTTCTATGATGTTGGCTCAATCTATTTCACAATCTATTGCCGGTGCAACTGCATCTGGTGCGGCTACCGGTCCCGCTGCAATCTTTACAACTCCTGCTTTTATAGCAACTGCCGTTGGTGGTGTACTTTCCGCATTTGCTGCCATTCCAAAATTCGCTGATGGTGGAATTGTAAGCGGCACAACGATGGGGATAATGGGAGAATATGCCGGGGCACGTAATAACCCTGAAGTAATTGCACCACTGGATAAATTAAAAGGACTTATTGCAGATAGCGTTGGTGATGGCGGCGGTGCTTATATAGCCGAAACAAAATTGCGTGGGCAAGATTTAATGCTTGCCCTAAAAAGAACCGAAGCATCACGAAACAGACGCGGATAAATGAACTACGAAATCCACATAAAAGATACCGAGAATATTGAAGATGCATTGATCTTGCATTATGCATCGCGCAATTCAATTTCCCTTTCTTGGCTTGGTGGTGACAATAAAACACAGGCCATAATTGGTAGTGAACTTAATTTCACGCTGGAAGTATTGGATGGTGAAGATGGCAAGTACGACAATTATTTTACAAGCGATGAGCAGCGTTTTGAAGTTACAAAAGTAATTCAGGAGACACAAGAAGTAATCTGGCGTGGTTTCCTATTGCCGGAAAGCTACAGCGAGCCTTATGAGTTTCCGTTGTTCTACGTGCAGTTTTCCGCAGTTGACGGACTGGGATTATTGAAGGGAAAGAAATTACCATCGGATTTTTACGAAGATGAAAAAACAGTAATAGAGGTAATTGCAAAATGCCTTGAACTTACCGGATTGGATTTTGATATTTATCTGGCACCGGCTATCCGCAACCACTTAAAATGGCACTGGCACGAAGTTTTTATTGATACAAAAAAATACTATGATGAAGATCAATTGCCTTCGGCCTATGAACTTCTGGAAGAAATAATCTTCTCAATGCGCTGCCAGTTGTTTCAGGCAGATGCACGTTGGTATATTGAAGGAATCAACAAGCGGCAAACCATAAACATCACATATTCAAAATACAGCATTACAGGGGAGTATCTTACTGATGTGAACCTACATAAAAATGTAAAAGTACTTACATGGGCACCCAGCCCCACAATAACAATGGTGGCACCTTACAAAGAAGTTGTGGTAATGCATGAAGCCGCGCAACTGGAATTTCCTGAAGATGTAGTGAGCAGCACGCCAGATTTTAACGCACTTGAAAATGGCACCAACAGTTACTACCTAAACAAATATTGGGACCCGAACAATGGGTATGATCCAGATGTTAGGGTGAAAGATGATTGTTTGTTCATGGCAAATTACAGCATGGCAGGCACTTTTTTTGAAAACAGAAAAGTTTCGTTGCGTGAAAAATTGTACCTGTTAAAAGATTGGCGGGTTCGTATCACTTTGGAGGTTGAACTATATGGAAGTAACGGAAGCATCAGCAATCTTTCAGATTCTCAAATTGAAGAAGTGCGGGATTACGCTGTTTTTAGAATCAGTTTGAATGGCAATGCTTTGTATTTCAATCTAAATTCAAGCAACTTGGATCCTGAAAGATTGGAATTTGACAGTAGCGGAAAAGCATCTGTAGAACTGGATTTTAGGGTAAAGGAAAACGGCTTTTTGCAAGTCGAATTTTTTGAGCCTTTTACAGATACGGATATTTGCGTTGCCTACATAGTTAAAAATCTTGAAATTGAAAACAGAAACCAATCCGCAGACGACGTTTACATTGCCACGATTGAAGAAAACGCCACCCAAACAAATGAGATAGAACTTCCTATAAGTGATGATGTTTCAGGGCTTTCAAAATGCTTTTATCTGGAGAAGAAACGCGCGAGGAATTTAAGCAGCTATACCAGTTTTACCATAAATGTTTACAACACTTTTGTTAAAGACGATGTGACTTATTTTGTAACCGATATTACCGGCGCTGTACTGATCAATAACCACAAAGAATATTTAAAGGCCCAAACAGATTTTGCGTACTACAATTTTACCAACGTAGAAGTAATATTCAATTTTGAAAACAGTGAGGAATTTGTGTTTACAGATGGAACGTTGTTTTCACAATCACTTATTGATAGTTTCAACAATTACCAACTTTGGTATTACGGTTTGAAAAATCCCACGATAGAACGCGAAGAATGGCTAAAATGGACCGATGCTATTTATCAGATAGAAGAAAAACCCTATAACCAAGTAGTTGCGGAAATTGGGCAGAAACTATTTTCTGTACAGCATTTGCGTATGGAAGCCACTGCCATGAATCCGGTGAAGATCAATGATGTGATACGCTTTAATTGGAAGGGGCAAAACAAATATTTTGTACCAACCAATTGTGAATGGTTCCCAGACGAAAATGAAACAAACCTTACTTTGGTTGAAGGCATTTATAACGGTGACAGCTTCGGGAATTTGCCACCCTATGTAGAAGCTGGGGAAGATCTGGTTTTGATTGAAGATTCGGGATTGCCACCTACACCTTTGAACGTACATAATGCATATGTGACTACGGCCGTTACTTTTGATCCTGACGGAAATATTGAAAGTATTCTTTGGGAGAAATTGGAAGGAGACGAAGGAGATGTGATAACAGGAGCTACAACATTAACTCCTACGTTCTCATCACTTACAGGAGATTACTACAAATACCAATTAACGGTCACAGATTCCAATGGTGCAACTGCATCAGATACATTGGAAATTAACAGGTATAAAAGATTTCAAATTTCCAAAACACTTGTTGACAGCAGTACATATTCCGTAGGAGATACTCTAAGCCAAAAAATGAGGAAGTACAAGCTTATTACCACGCCTTCATTTCCAGAAAATGTAATGGTGAATTTGATGTACGATGTTTTCTTGGATTACACATCACTTGTTATTGCAGATGTGTATTTGATTATTGAAAAAAACGGACAATCATATATGTGGCAAATTACAAGGGAAGGTGGCGGTACCAGTACAGATACACTAGAAGATGATGGCGTGTTGAGTTTTAGGCCGGGAGATGAAATATTTATTACTGTTTACACATCACTTCAAATACTTGGTGATTATCAATTACCAGCAAATGCCACAGCGCAAATTGTTTTTTCAAACCACGAAATAGTTTCTGGCTATCCTCTGATTTTAGGATTTCCATTTGAAGTGATTTTATATGATGAACTAGAATAAAATGAGCGTAAACAAAAAAATATGGTACGGCGATAACAGCAGCACGGCAATTAACCAGGATATATTACCTGCGGAAAGCTTTTACACTTTTGATAGCGTGATCACCACGTTTGACAGTACAGAAATAACCTTTGATACCGAAATATAATGGCTCAACAAATAATAGGTTTAGGCACATCACCCAATGACGGCACTGGCGACAATCTTCGTGCCGCAGGGCAGAAGGTAAATGAAATGTTCACCGAAATTTATGACGGTGAGCTTGACAACATAGAAATAGTTTCACGTAACGCAGGAATTATTGACTGGTCTGAATCGGAAAACTCGATCGAGGAGCAAATAGAGCTTCACGTCGCCACATCACTACTGCAATTCACGATAACAGGAAATCAGTTACTGATATTCGAACTTCATAAATGGACGGCGAATGGTATTGAAGTCCATAAATACGTTTCAAAATCAGGAAAAGGAACTTACGGTGCGGGCACAAGTCCGACTGTAATGTTTTTATCAATAAAATATCCATCTTCATCAGATTCCCCAAACTCCTATGATTTAGGAGAAATAGGCATTTATGATGAAGAAACCGAAAGTACTCATATTGAATATGCTGTAAACAATTCGGGGCCATACCCGATAAACCAAGGCAATACAAATATTTTTACGGTTACAAGGGACGGGGCTATTTTCAATTATTTGTTTCAAGGGAATCTCGAACCAAACCAATCAACAATAGGGGCAGGACAACCAGATACAAGTGCAGATGATTATTTGTATTTGGGAAGTGAGAACATTCAGCCAGTTTCCGAATATGGCGAAGAAGACGTAATCGGTACAGCCAGACAATTCACGAAAGCACAAAACTTCGCAGTAACACAAGTCACCGATGCAGCTACTTTGGACTGGAATTTAGTTGACAAACAATCTTCAAAAGTAGAGCTTACGGCAAATAGGTTTTTTCCAAATACCATACTCGACAATGCTATTGAAAATGGCGTGTATTCATTGACAGTTTACGGCAACGGCTTTGAAATTGAATTTGACGACCTCTACACAATTTGGGGAGCACAGGATATAAATGGCACTTCAATATTGAACCTCACAAAAGACAAGGACGGTAACGGTATTGTTGTTTGGAGCAGTGGAGCAGATCAAAGCGGATTACCTGCAATAGTTGAAAGCGTTGAAGTAGATGGTAGTGGGGTTGTTTCAAAAACAAAAACTTTGACTTTGCCGAGTGGAGCTGTCACAATGGCTGATTATGCTTTTGATTATGAAGAATTGACCCACGTTATTATTCCCAACAGCATTACAGAAATTGGCGAAGGGTGGTTTGAAGGAAATCAGATAAAAGAACTGATAATTCCTGAAAGCGTTACGTCGATAGGCGTTGCTTCTTTTTATATAAACAAACTAACATCTTTGAATATTCCTGATAGTGTTACTGAAATAGGAGCAGATGCTTTCAGTGACAACTTACTTACGTCTGTAACTCTTGGAAATGGTCTTGCAAGCATTGGAAATGGTGCTTTTCAAGCCAACTCCATAGTCGAAGTAACCTTTGGGAGTGGCTTGACGAGTATAGGTGCCAATGCTTTTACAGGTAATCTTCTTACCGAAGTAGACGTGCCAATAGGATGTGCAGTCGATCCAGATGCCTTTGATGCAGGAGTAACCATAAACTACGTATAGGAATGACACTCAACAACAACATATCATTCCGCAGCACGGCAGGAAAGAAACCAACCCCGAACATCTTTGAAGCGTTCAGGCAACGTGTACAGGCAGACGGTGGCACGTTTGAGGACAACGGAGCAGTTGAAACAGCAGTAAGGAACTGGAACAGCAACAGGAAATTGTTGATTACCCCAACAGCCTACAAATCGGGAAAAGCATATTCAATAATCCCAAAGGACGGAAGCGGCGATGCAACCGTGGACAGGAATTGCACGGCAACTTTTGTGGACTCAAACGGAATACCTCAAACAGCAGCTTTAAACGAACTTAGGATAGACCATAGTACGGGAGAGCCTTGTATTTTGGTTGAGGGACAGGCGACTAATTATGTTTCAAAACGTAATTTTCAATTATGGGGAGTTACAAGGGCAACCGCGACCGATTTGGGGGATAATATATATTCCGCAGTTGCCACAGATTTAGACCCAATATTATCATTATCCACAGGCTATTTCGGGATTTCGGGATTTTTCAAGGTGGAAATAAAAGGGGTGGGAAGTTCTATCGGAAAAAATGCCAGACTATTTGTTATAAGGGATGCATTTTCCGAAATAAAACAACTTCCATTTGTGCTGACAGGTGATTGGCAAACAATAGAAATCCCTTATACATTCTCTGCAATACCTACTACAAAAACAGATGTGAGGATTGATTTTGTCGATTCAGCAGTTGCGGTAGGTGATACGGCACATTTGCGAAATCCGCAATTATCTGAAATAAGCACAAGTTATATTCCCACCAACGGAGCAATAGCCACACGCCTTGCAGATACAGTTACCATTCCAATTCCAACAGGCACTACCCAAATAATAGAAACGCTTTCAGACGATACAGAAAATATAATAACGACCATTCCTGCCACTTATACCATACCAGTAGGATTGTTCAAGAAAATAGAAATGTTCGGATAATGGAAACATACGTAAAATACGAATTTGACGAAGTGCCAGACCTTTCACATATTGAAGGAGATGTTGTGATTGTCGGGAAACTGACATTGCAGGAAGGTGTTTATGATGAAGATGGAAACGAGATGGAACCGCCTATAATTTCAGATAAAATTGCGGTCGATATTATTTGGAGAACTGAACCACTTGAAGAACTGGAAATATTTAGGGTGACACCGACAACCCCGAAGCACACGATCTCGGGGCAAAATGAACTTTACCAACCATAAACAAAGTACAAAATGACACCACTTCACCAAGCTAACCACGTTTTCAGTTTCTTGCAAAGAGCAATCAATTTTCAAGATGGCGTTGTAATCAAACTTGCGCTATTCCCCGCTTTTGTGGTGGAATATGTCAGCAATTTTAACTTCTGGAAAACGATAACCGAAGGTGTAAGCACCCGTGATTGGATGATGCCTTTTGTGGTTTCGGGAATTTCACTTCTGGTTTACCTCTTGGTATTTGCATTTGATTTTTACACCGGGATGCGTGCAAGTAAAAAAGAAGCAGCCGATAAAGGAATTTTAAAAGGCTGGGTAGAAAGTGGAAAATTATGGAGCAGCGTTATAAAGTTTGCCATGGTGAATTTGGTGATGTTTATTCTATGTTCCTTCGCTTTCATTTTCGCGCTAATGGATAGCATTTTCTATTCTGTTTGGATGTGGCTAATTCCGTTCTTTTTTATTGGTGTTATCCGCTTCGATCTACATTCTATAAACGAAAATCATTTTAGGGCCACGGGATCACGATTCAGCTTTTTGAGCTTTATCGATTCCGCGCTTAAATCAGTCAATGAAAAAATCTTTAAAAAAATATCGTGATGACATTAAGTGAAAAGCAAAGAATTTTTACCAGGAACATTGCCAAGCTAATTGAATATGCTTACTGCAATAACATAGAACTGACCTTTGGCCATGCGTGGAGAAGTGAAGAAGAGCAAAGGAGATTGGTGAATGAAGGAAAAAGCCAAACAATGAATTCCAATCATTTAAACCGATTGGCGGTTGATTTTAATGTGTTTGTGGATGGAGAATTAACGTGGAAATGGGAAGATATTAAACCGCTTGGTGACTATTGGGAAACCTTGAATGATAAAAACAGATGGGGCGGTGATTGGAACAACAATGAAATAAAAGACGGATTTATTGACAGTCCGCATTTTGAAATGCAACTATAATATTATGCAAATGACCACCATTGAAATACTGCTCTTCTTGGATGAATTATTAAAAAAACCCTATAATTGAAATTATCGACAAATAACCCGATATGAAACTCAATCCTATTTACCTGTACATTACCATTGCAGTTCTACTCGCTATTATTTTCTTTAAAGGTTGCGATAAAGAAAAAGACGTGCAGATTATTGAAGTCGAAGTTCCTGCAGTATCTGGAAAATTTGATCCTGAAAAACCGAAACATGAAGATGCTATGGATCCAGTAGAAGTAAAATGGAAAAACCGGTTTATTAAGGTTGCTAATCCTGTAAATGATTCTTTGGCTTCGGCCTACCGAGAATTAAAGGAGAAATATACATCTGATTCTTTGGAACTGGAGCGGTATAAAATGTATTTGGAAGCTATTCAAATTCGGCAATTTTCCCAAACTTTTGAAGATGATTATCTGACTGCAAATATATCTGGAGAAGTTCAAGGAGATGTAAGGTCTGTTGGATTTGATTATACTATTAAACCTCGAAAGATCAAAGCTGAAGTTCCGATCAAAGAAACTGTTTTCCGATTACTGGTAGGAGCGGAAATAGGAAACAACACCGAATTGAGTGATTTCAATTATAAATTGAATATAGGGCTGCAAAATGTAAATGGTGATATTTTTAGAGGTGGTTATGCACGGCAATTTTCAACTGATTACATTTGGGTTGGATATGATCATTCTTTATTTCGGATAAGGAAATAATGCTGTAATGTTTACGAGAAGTTTACGATTTTTGATTTCGTAAAATGTAAATCCTTTATTTTCAATATGTTGATTTGTTTAAAATGTTGGCTGGCAGCCAAAAGGTCATCGGTTCGACTCCGATATTCTCCACAAGAAAACCACTCTTTTTTAAGAGTGGTTTTTTTTGATTTTGGACTTAACACTATTTTGAACTCGTTTCAGGATCAGCCTCAATAAAAGTACTATTTCAAGTCTAAGACAATTTTTGATTTTCTTTTTTTTGGAGCGAAATTCCTGTTTATCTGCCCCTTCATTTCTTTTGCTCGTCCAAAAGAAACGAAGCAAAGAAAAAGACGCCCTTGGTGGAGGTGTTTTTTCCACTCCAAGGTGGAAAAACCGCGCAATGTACTATCCTCAATTCAACCATTAATATAATGGTTTTCCCATAGAAACTTTTGATTGAATGGATAAGTTATGCGCTACACTCAACTACGGGAATAATTTCGCAAGCTCATTTTTAATACCGAAAAATTCAAGACAGCGCAGATTTACTGCTGTAAACCAATTCAATTTAAAAAATGAATTGATTTTTCCACGATTTGCTCAAATTGTTCGGGAAGTTGTTCTTTTTCCCATGGATGTGATGCTCCAAAAACGTGATTCCCATTTTCAATCAACAAAATTTCACTGTTTCTGCTCCACCGTTGAAGTTCCTTCGCATTTTCTACGGAAACAGTCGGATCCTCGGTTCCATGAATAATTAAATGGGGAATTTTTGAATCTTTTGCTGCTCGTGAAATCGTGAATCGCTCTTCATGCTTTTTAAAATCTTCATAAAACTGGAAATAGTGAGGCATTTGTTGTCTGGTTCTCGTGTTTTCCACATAAGCAACTCCATCTTTTTTCCATTTTTCCAATTCTGACGAACGGGGAAATCTGGAGGCAAAATCACTGACAGCAGCCAAAGTAATGAGTTTTTTTACCCGTTTGTCTTCCGAAGCTTTAATGATAACAATCCCACCGCCACGTGAATGACCGATTAATGAAATATTTGACGTGTCTGCATAATCAGCATATGGGAAATCGGTTGAAGACACCCAATCCAGTACAATTTCCAAATCCTTCAATTCTTTTGTGTAATTGTTAAATGCAAAAGCCTTCAAATCTGGAAAATCGATTGGATCTTCCATTGTTCCTCCATTATGTGAGAAATTAAACTTGATAAAGAAAAAACCTTTTTCCGTGAATGACTTCGCCATTAAATCCCAAACACCCCAATCTTTAAAACCTTTATATCCGTGGCAGAAGATGATGATCGGTTTTTGTGTTTTTTCGGAATCGTGAAAAACGTCCAAAGGCATTTGTCTTCCGCAGGCTCCTGCAAGAGCAATATTTTTTTTTGTTGAAGTCATCACCAATTTTTTTGTTTAATTTCTTTTTCGATAAATGGAATGGACGGATTGCATATTTCCAAAATCAATTTTTTCAATTCGGAAGAATAGGCTTCTATCGTTTCCTCGTTGATGTCAAAATTCTTGCTTTTGGAATTTTCATCCTTTTTGCTAAACTTCAAAAAACCGGCCTGCATATTTTTAAATGAAAAAACGCCTGCTTCCATAGGTTCTGCAACAGTACCAGAAACCATACTGGCATAGGTCAAGACTTGAAAAGGCTTGCTATATTTATCATAATCGGTTGTCAGTAGTTCCCAATCAGTTATTTCAAGTTCGTTTTGAAGTACCTTTCCCGTCTTATAATCTATAATTCTTGTTTTTCCGTTATATGCATCGATTCTGTCAACTTTTCCCCGAATAAATATTGGAAAATCAAGACCTTCAATAAATATTTCTTTTTTTAGATCTGCTTCAATTTGTAGGATTTTTGTCTCGTTTCCCAGGGAAATTTCATTTAATTCCGCTTTTAAAAAATTGATCACATATCTTTTGGCGACTTCAAAAATGAGCAGGTTTTTTCCTTTGTCGAGCGGAGCTTTTGTATATATTTCCTTGAACTGAGCCGCAACGATTTCTGGCGTATTCTTTATGGATTCCTTTAAAAAAAGTTCTGTTACCAAAGCTTTTTCTTCAGCCAAAGCTTTATAGAAATATTCCAAGGTGTTATGCACTGCGGTTCCAAGGGTATTTGCGGCCACGGTTTCCTCCACCGCATCGGTATCGCGAATCCCAAGAATGTACTGCGTGTAAAAATCAAGCGGATTCCGAATATAAGTGGTCAATGCTGAAGGTGAAAAACCGCTTTCAGCCAGAGATTTCAGTTTTTCCAAAATATCCGGAGTTTTCTCGACCTGTTTTAAAGTTGAAACAATCTTGGGAACCTGCGGGGATACTGTTATTGTTTCCAGTTGATGGTTCTTTTGTTTTTCGACTTCCAATTGAATCAAAAACCGACTTTTTTCTCCTGCATTCAAACCATCCGTTTCCGTATTGTAAAGCAGTTTTATGTCTGCGGATCTTTGTAGAAGATGGTAAAAATGATACGTGTAAACAGCATCTTTTTCTTTGTATGAAGGCAAGTTGTAAGCTTTTTTCAATTCGAAGGGAATAAATGAATTGGCCGATTTTCCAGCGGGCAAAACTCCTTCATTGACCGATGCGATAATGACTCTTTCAAAATCCAATACCCTGGATTCCAGCATTCCCATAATTTGAAGACCTTTAAACGGTTGTCCCTTAATATCAAGTGTTGTTGTGCCAATCAAATCCTTGTAAAGTCCAAAAAGAATCTT
>DASSWB010000024.1:0-2360 GCA_035705495.1 Salinimicrobium sp.
CATAGGAAATGCGGAAGTCATTCTGAATTTTAAAAAAATTGAAGTCAGAACCCGAACCATGAAAGACGGATATTTCCGGTTCAGTATTCCATTTAATGAATATCTGGACAGCGGATGGCATTCTTACGTTGTTTCTTGTGAATGGAACGGAATGGCAATCGTGGAAAAAGGCGAACTTTTAAAACCATATAAAGGTAAATTGGGAATCATATCAGATATTGACGACACCTTTTTGATTTCCCACACCAAAAATATTTTCAAAAAAATATATGTACTATTATCACGTAACATCAACCGAAGAAAAATATATGACGATGTTGTTCCGCATTACAAGGCATTAAGTATCTCCGGGCAAGAAAATGGTGGTTTTAATTCGTTTTTTTATGTTTCCAGCAGTGAATGGAATTTATATGAATTTATTACCAGATTCGCCTTTTTGCACGAACTTCCAAAAGCCATTGTTAAACTGAAAAAATTAAAAACGGGAATCCAAGATTTTCTGTTTTCCGGAAGGGGAAGTCACGATCACAAATTCCAAAAAATCAAAGATATTATTTCATTCTACCCAAAATTGGAATATGTTTTATTGGGTGATGATTCGCAACAAGATCCATTCTTGTACGAACGAATTGTAAAAATATATCCAATGAACATCAAAGCAATTTATATTCGGCAGATTTCCAAAAGCAAAAAAACAGATGTTGTTGAAGTTCTAAAAAATTCCGAAGAAATGGGCGTGGCAACCTGTTATTTTACAAATAGTTTGGATGCGATTGAACACTCCAAAAGAATTGGGATCGTGAAATAAATTATTCTTTTAACTTCGCGCGAATCAATTTCCCACAAATGACCATTATAGAATTTATCACGTCAAAAACTTTGTTTCCCCAAAGAAGCATCGTCAATACCTTAAATCTTTTTAATGAAGACGCCACCGTGCCATTTATCGCACGGTATCGGAAAGAACTGACGGGAAATTTGGATGAAGTCGCCATTGGGGAAATACAGAAATACAAAACGGAATTCGAGATTTTTGAAAAGCGAAAAAAATCAATTTTAAAACTTCTTCACGCTTCAGATGAGTTAACGCCAGATTTAAAACAAAAAATAGAATCCGCAGCAACACTAGTTGAACTGGAAGACCTTTATCTTCCTTTTAAAAAATCAAAAAAAACCAAAGCCGATGTCGCAAAGGAAAACGGACTCGAACCTTTGGCGAAACTAATTTTCGAGCAAAAAGATTTGGACGTATTTTCCGAAGCAAAAAAATATGTCAGAGGGAATATTAATAATCAAGAGGAAGCTTTACAAGGCGCGAAAGACATTGTAGCCGAATGGATTAATCAAGATGCGTCCCTGAGAAGTAAATTGAGAAGTTTTTTTCTACGGACTTCATTCATAGAAACGAAGGTCAAAAAGAAGGAAGAAACGAAAGACGAAGCGCAAAAATATAAACAGTATTTTGAATGGTCAGAAAGTATTAAAAAGATTCCTTCACATCGTTTACTTGCCATTTTGAGGGCCGAAAATGAAAGTGTGCTCAAAACCAAAATTGCTGTCGATAATGACGAAGCAATAAGGATTATTTCACGTGTTTTTTTAAAACCCAAAAAATCCACTGCCAGAAATCTTTTTGAAGAAGCTATTGATGATTCGTTTAAAAGATTGCTTTTTCCCGCGCTTTCCAAAGAAGTAATTGCCGAAGCGAAGGAAAGAGCTGATGAAGAGGCCATAAAGGTTTTTTCGTCAAATTTGAAACAGTTGCTTTTGGCACCACCATTGGGACAGAAACGAATTTTGGCCATTGACCCCGGATTCAAATCTGGTTGCAAGGTTGTTTGTCTCGATGAACAGGGCGGATTAGTGTACAATGAAACCATATATCCACATCCGCCACAAAAAGAAACCACACAAGCGATGAAGAAAATTAAGTCGCTCGTGAATGCTTATGGAATTGAGGCGATTGCGATTGGAAATGGAACCGCTTCCCGCGAGACGGAATTTTTCATCAAGAAAATCCAATTCGACCGTACGGTGCAGGTTTTTATTGTGAATGAAGCAGGTGCTTCGGTTTATTCGGCTTCTTCGGTGGCCAGAAAAGAATTCCCGAATTACGATGTGACCGTGAGGGGATCAGTTTCCATAGGAAGAAGATTGGCAGATCCGTTGGCTGAATTGGTGAAAATTGATCCCAAAGCAATAGGAGTGGGGCAGTATCAGCACGATGTAGATCAGAATAAATTAAAATCGGAGTTGGATTCGGTGGTTTCAAACTGCGTAAACAGCGTGGGAGTCGATGTAAATACCGCCAGCTTCGAATTGTTGAGCAATGTTTCAGGCATTGGTCCGTCATTGGCCGA
>DASSWB010000025.1:0-14712 GCA_035705495.1 Salinimicrobium sp.
TACGGGATGACTTACGCCATTTCCCGCCCGAGAATACCACAAACCAAATTTTTGCGATGCGGAAAGCAGAAATGCATGATCATCCGCATTTTTGAAATCGGTTTGTAGTAAATTATGATCCACATATTGGACCGCAACTTCTGTTTTTGCCTTGTCCAAATGCATTGCTTCCAGTTCCAGTTGAACAAGTGTTCCAGTTGCATCCTGTAATAAGGCTTGATCAATTTTAATTCCGATTTCTTTTCCAGGGATCATCTCCCCTTCCAATAAATGCGCTTTGATCAATTTTTGAGTGACGTTTAATTTTGACATGGCTGTTTTTTTTCGCCTTTAATATAGAAATTATGATTCAGATTTATGTGAATTTAACAATATCTTACCAGATTGAATTCGTATTGATTTCTTTCAGAATATAATTCTATCGTTCTTATTTTCAATCTTTTTAATTCCAAAAAACTTCCTAAATCTTAGCTAACAAAGCACTAATTAGTTTGCGGCAATGAATAAAATTCAGTTTCTTCATTGAAGACTAAAAATTATAATATATGGAAGCTATTTATCAATTTGTACATCTCGAATCCAGTGATTCACTCAAAGATTTTACACAGCAGAAATTAGAAAAACTTGAAAATAAATTTGATCAGATTATTAGCGCGGAAGTGCATTTTAGAAAACAGGAGGGCAATGAACCGCCCAATGCATTTATTTGCAATATTAGTTTAAGCGTTCCGGGACCCAATGTGTTTGCGGAATCTACCAAGGATTCTTTTGAAGCGGCCATCGCAGATTGTGTCAAAGAATTGGATAGACAACTGACCAAGAAAAAGGAACAAATACGAACCTATTAATCCTTTTTTAATTTTGAAAAAAACGTTGAAAATCGGCACAATTTGCCGATTTTTTTGATTTAAATTCTCTGCGAAACAGCAAGTATTTCTGTGTATTTTGACTTACTTTTGTGTACTTAATTCTATACCACACTTATGCTTGTTTGGATTGTATTTATCGCTGTTATTTCTATTTTTCTCGCTATCGATCTTGGAATTTTCAATAAAGAAGCCCATGTTATTTCAACAAAGGAAGCTTCTAAATTCACAGCACTTTGGGTTTCCATTGCGCTAGCTTTTAGCGGTGTGATTTACTGGTTGTATAGTGGAAATCATATTGAAAACCCTACCAATTTAACTCCAACTGATGCGACTCTTAAATATGTTACGGGGTATTTAATTGAGCTTTCTTTGAGTATCGATAATATTTTCGTGATCGCCGTGATTTTTAAATCTTTTGGAATTCCGCAAAAATATCAACATCGGGTTTTATTTTGGGGGATTGCCGGTGCAATCGTTTTTCGCGCCTTAATGATTTTCTTCGGAATTATTCTGATCAATAAATTTTCTTGGCTGACATACGTTTTCGGGATCTTCCTGATTTATACGGCTTATAAAATGATCAACTCTCAAGAAGATGAATATGATCCAAAAAAATCGGCCATTTATAGGTATTCCCGAAGAATATTCCCCGTAACGCCAACAATTCACGGACAGGAGTTTTTCGTAAAGAGAAGACATATTACTGCGGCGACACCTCTTTTTTTGGCGCTTATTATGATTGAAGCAACAGATATTCTTTTTGCACTGGACAGCATTCCAGCAATTCTTGCTATTACTTCAGATCCCTTTTTGGTATTTACCTCAAATATTCTGGCCATTATGGGACTTCGATCTATGTACTTTTTTATCGCCAATTTATTGGGCAAATTTCAATACATCCATTATAGTTTGGTCGTGATCCTGGCTTTTGTGGGAATAAAAATGTTGTTGGTGCATTACTACCATTTTCCTGAATGGGTTTCTTTGGGAGTTATTTTTCTTGCTTTGGCAGCAGGTATTTTATTATCGCTACGAAAAGGAAAAACCCTTGAACAATAATCCAAGGGTTTTTTAAATTTGAAAAACTATTTCGAAATCGGACCGCTTCTCCCTAATTTCTGAAGCAGATCATTCTGTTCTGCTTCTTCCAAATCAAATTGTGGCTTTCCACATCTTGGTAAAATATGTGCGAATTCTTTATCGAATGAATTCCAGGTTTCCGCTAATCCAAAATCCTGAGCAGAATCCTTATTTTCTGGTCGTGAAAAAACGTGTTCGTCTGTTTCATAAGAACTGCCGACAGCACTATCACCACAGAACAACATTCCGTTGTTGATTTCGGAATGAATCACAACCGATCCACCGGTAACACCTGGAAAATGATGAACACTTAATGAGAAATGGCTGAAAATTTCGTGCTTTCCTGTAATATCTTTTGTCGCTGATGATGAAATACTTGTATCCAATGGATGAATAAAAATTGGAGCATCCCCAGCTTCCTCTTTCATTTTTTGTAAACTCTCCCCTATTCCTTTCACCACTTTTCCGCTGGTAAGTAAAATTCCTTTTATGTGATATCCACTCTCCCTGAAATCCTTGATCGTTTTTTCGCTAATTGCATCAATCAACAAAATATCCCTACCATTCAAATGCCGAATCGCATAACCTTGACAAGTACTGTCATCCGTCGTTTTAATTTTGAACAAAAAAGTATCGGGTAAAATTTTAATAGCCCTTTCCCGTTGTGCATCTTTTATGGTCTCAATACTTTGGACCATCTCAACTTCCATTACGTCTATAGATTTCATATGTTACTGTTTTTGATTGCTTTAAATTACATCAGAATCAGCAAAAAACCAACCTTGAAAATGGCTTTAACGGGCTTTTTAATGTTAATTAACGTGCGTAGGCAAATGCAGAAAATCTTCCGTGATGGGAGAAGGAAAATGCGTCAGGTATTTTTTTGGATTTTAAAAATAACTGCGGAATCGAATGTTGGCTATACCGAATTTTCAAATCGGATGAACTCATTTTTTTTACTTCGGAAAAACTTTTGTTGAAATGTGCTTTCATCACTTCTGACGCAGTTTCGTAAGTGGCAGATTCAGTCTGGATTTCTTCCGAAGCAGTAGCAACCGAATGTATTTTTTCAGAATTAAAAAAACTTTTACAGTAATACTTTCTTTCCGCAGCACGAACGATTCCGAAGGATTTATTTTTAGATATTCCTTCAACATTACATTCAAAAAAAGTCAGATTAAATCGACGCGTGAGATTAAGAACGTTGATTCGCTTTGTAAACAGCTTCTTTCATACTCCAAAAAAGCCAAACAGTAAATTGCGGATTTTTCGAATTTAAAAGATTGATTTTTTCATTTTCAGAAAAGAGTTGTTTTGAAATTGTGATCGTTTCCAATTGTCGTTTTGAAACGCCAATTTTAAATCGACCATAAACTTTATGTGCGGGAAATTTATTTCTTAAACATAAAAAAGGCTTTCTATTGTATTCGCCATTTTGACGATTATCTAACAAATAGAAAGCCTTCTAATATAAGGATTAACTTCTTTGAATTAATTAATTCGTGTTTTGTTCTGCCTCTTCAATCAATTCTTCACTGGCAATAATCGCAAATTCTACCCTTCTGTTTTTTGATCTTCCATCAACTGTAGAATTATCAAATTTTGGTTGGGTTTCACCATACCATTTTGTGGTAATGCTACTTGCAGGAACTCCTTTGCTCACTAAATAATTGGTTACTGCCTGTGCACGGTTTTGGGATAATGTGTAATTATAACTATCGTTTCCGGTGCTATCGGTATGACCTTCGACCAAAATCAAAGTTTTGGGATATTCCAGTAAAATTCCGGCAAGTTTGTCCAGCGTAGTTTGTGATGTGGTACTCAGATTATATTTTTCAGTGTCGAAATTTACACCACTGTTTTCATCAAAAGTTACGTTTATACCTTCACCAACCCTTGTAACTTCAGCTCCAGGAATTTCATTCTCGATTTCCTGAGCTTGTTTATCCATTCTATTACCAATGTAAGCACCAGTCGCACCACCAACAACACCACCAATAATTGCGCCTAGGGCGGTGTTTCCTTCTCCCACATTATTACCTATTACGCCTCCTATCACGGCTCCACTAGTGGCTCCAATAACAGCTCCTTTTTGTTTATTATTTGCATTTCTTGTCGCCTCACATCCAAAAATCATGATGGACATAAATATTATGGCGAACCCTTTAATTACTGAATTTTTCATAGTTTTTATTTTTGTATTTTGTTGAACTCCATCCGAATCGTGAAATCATCACCTTCAAACATTACCGTCTGTTCCCAAATCATCGTGGTTTCGGTCAGGGAAATTAAGTTGATTCGAAAACCTGTATTTTCATTCAGGTCATCATTTTTTTCGTTGGTTGGTTTAAAAAGGAAATCATAATTTCCTGTGGCTTCATTCACTTCTTCTACCTTCCATCTAAAATATCTTTCCCCAGAATTACATCCGGTTTTTTGGATGGTATAAGTTCCGGTATTGTTATTTTCTACGAAATGCCATGTACTGTTCGTAAAACACGAAGCATTGGCTTCATTGAACAGGGTCACGTTAAAACTTCCCGTACTTCCGGGATATGTCACGTTGTTGAGAATCCAATCTCCTTTAAAAGTTTCTTGTGCTTCTTTTACCACTTTTCCGGGTCCGCATGCTATTAGAAAAACAACAACAGCTGAAGCTAATATTTTTCGAATTCTTTTCATATCAATTTTTATTATGTTTATGCTTTACTATCGACCATTGCGTCTCCTTTTGAGAAGACAGCCACAACTATTTCCATTAAACCGATAATTAAATGTGGCCAAAAAACAAGATCTTCAAATTGAAACAACCATGGCGAAATTGCGAGTAAAATACCAGAAAGAACATCTAAAACTAAATGCGTCCGGAACAAAATGACTCTTTTTAAACTCCATTCATAATTGGTAAAGAGACTATAAAATATTGCCGATGCACCTAAAAATATAGGAATCCAACTCTCAATACCGTTTTCATAGAATCCGAACAACCATGGCGATACAATTAATAAAATTCCCACTGAGTAATCTAAAAAAGCGTGGGTTTTGGTTTCAATAAACTTCATGAATATTCTCGTTTCAATTTAAAAACCAATGTCAGCAAGAAACCGACATTGGACTTTATCTTCTTCTAACTTCTGAATAATCTGCTTATCAAAGAAATCACCAAAAGGACGATGAAAATGTAAAAAATGATTTGCGCTATGTCTGCGAAACCTTCTGCGATTCCACCGAAACCAAAAATGGCAGCTATTAAAGCAATAATTAGAAAAATAACGATTAGTCGTACCATAAGATCAGATTTTTTTGATTAGTTAAATCTAATTTACAGTAGCTTAATCCGCTAGGCAAAAGATTATTAAATCTTTAACAGGAAAATTGTTAAAAAATTCTAAATATTATAATTGAAAGCCGCTTAATTGCTAATACTTTAAAAGATTCATGAGTTGTTCTTCAAATCTTTGCTTCGGAAGGTATTGATTTTCCAAGTTGGTTGTAAAAGGAATCGGGGTTTCCAAGCTACCGATTCTTTTCACGGGCGCATCCAGAAATTCGAAACATTCATCACTGATTATTGCTGAAATATCCGATGCAATTCCGCCGAAAAGTGAATCCTCCTGTAAGATAATAACCTTTCCGGTTTTCTTGGCAGATTCTTTTATAGATTCCAAATCCAATGGTTGCAACGTCCTAAGATCCAATAAATCCGCTTTTACCTCAGGATGTTTTTCCAAAGTTTCCAAAGCCCAATGAACCCCGGCACCATAGGTGATTACGGTAACCTCATTTCCTTCCTTCAGCAAAGCGGCCTTCCCAAAAGGAATCGTGTAATAATTGACTGGCACGTCTTGCCTTATGCTTCTGTACAACGCTTTATGCTCAAAGAAAAGCACCGGATTCGGGTCGTTAAAAGCGGTGTTTAAAAGTCCTTTTGCATCTGCCGGAAAAGCAGGATAAACTACTTTTAATCCTGGTGTTTTGGTAAACCAGGCCTCATTCGTCTGACTGTGGAAGGGTCCGGCCCCTACGCCAGCGCCACAAGGCATTCGCACCACCACATCGGCATTTTGGTTCCAGCGGTAATTTACCTTGGCCAGATAATTCACTATTGGATTGAATCCAGAGCTTACAAAATCGGCAAATTGCATTTCTACCATTGCCTTCATTCCTTTAATGGACAATCCCATGGCCGCGGCAACAACGCCCGATTCACATATCGGTGTGTTTCTCACTCTTTCCTTTCCAAAACTTTCGACAAAACCTTCGGTGATTTTAAAAACGCCGCCGTATTCTGCAATATCTTGACCCATTAAAACCAAGTTATCGTGTTTTTCCATAGATTGTTTTAAACCTTGGGAAATGGCATCGATAAATCGGATGTTTTCTTTGTCTTCTGATTTTTTAAATTCTTGATAATCAAAAGGTTTGTAAACATCATTTAATTCTACACTTAAATCAGCTTCAATAATGGGTTCGGCGTAGGCAATTTGCAAATGTTCTTCAATTTCCTCCTTAATTTCCTTCTTTACCCTTTCATCTTCTTCTTGCTGAAGTATATTTTCTGAAATTAAAAAATTCAAGTAATTATCAATAGGATCTTTCTGCGCCCATTCGTCCATTAAATCGGTTGGGACGTATTTGGTTCCACTCGCTTCTTCATGTCCACGCATCCTGAAAGTCAAGAATTCAATTAAAACAGGTCTCGGATTCTTCCGCATACTTTCAGCAATTTCCGAGATTTTTGTATAAACTTCCAAAATGTTGTTTCCATCAATTTGGTGAGATTCCATTCCGTAACCTTTTCCTCTTTCCACCAAATCACTACAACGATATTGTTCCGAAGTCGGCGTTGAAAGTCCGTAACCATTATTTTCAATACAAAAAAGAACAGGCAAATCCCATACGGAAGCAATATTCAGAGCTTCATGAAAATCCCCCTCACTGGTTCCACCCTCACCGGTAAAAACAGCTGTTATTTTTTGCTCTTCTTTAAGTTTATGTGCAAGGGCAATTCCGTCAGCCACCCCAAGTTGCGGACCTAGATGCGAAATCATTCCAATTATCTTGAATTCTTGAGTGCCAAAGTGAAAACTTCTGTCTCTTCCTTTGGTAAATCCGTTTGCTTTACCTTGCCATTGCGAAAACAATCTATATAAAGGAATGTCGCGAGTTGTGAAAACACCCAAATTTCGGTGCATTGGCAAAATATATTCATCTTCATGCAGTGCACTCGTAACACCCACCGAAATTGCCTCTTGTCCAATTCCGCTAAACCATTTTGAAATTTTTCCCTGCCGAAGCAATACGAGCATTTTCTCTTCTATGAGTCGGGGCTTCAACATTCGAAAATATAGATTTAAAAGTTGCTCGTTGGAGCGCTTGTTTTTCTGATATGAAAAATTCGTGGTAAGAGTACTTTCAGCCTGCATTTTTATTGTCTAAATTTTTATCAAATGTACATAAAAATGACTGTCGATAAAGGAAATGCTAAGAAAAATATAAAGCATCAAATACTCGCTTATTTTTATTTAACTTTGCTAGGAACATTCAAAATATCCAGTATTATATGGAGATGAAAAATATCCCCAATGTTGATTTATCCGATTTTATTTCGGAAGATGAACAGCGAAAACAGAAATTTGTAGAAGCCATTGGCAAAGCTTACGAAGAAATTGGTTTTGTATCCTTAAAAAACCATTTTTTAAGTCAGAATCTTGTTGATGAACTTTATAAAGAAGTCAAAGCTTTCTTTGATTTACCTCTTGAAGACAAGCAAAAATATATTATTGAAGGATTGGGCGGACAACGCGGTTATGTGTCTTTTGGTAAAGAGCACGCAAAGGGTAAAAAGGAAGGAGATTTAAAAGAATTCTGGCATTTTGGTCAAGAACCTGCGGAAGATGCCAATCTGGCCGAAGAATATCCGGAAAACGTGCATGTTGATGAATTGAAAGATTTCAATAAAACCGGAATGGAAGCCTACCGAATGCTCGAGAAAACGGGCGTTTATGTTTTAAGGGCACTTGCGCTTTACATCGGACTTGATGAACATTATTTTGATAAATGGGTCGCCAACGGAAATAGTATTCTGAGACCGATTCATTATCCACCAATTACCGAAGAGCCAAAAGGAGCTGTGAGGGCCGGTGAACATGGCGACATTAATTTGATCACGCTTTTAATGGGTGCTTCTTCAGGCGGATTGCAGGTGAAAAGAAAAGATGGGGTTTGGATCGATGCAATTCCAGAGGAAGATGAACTTGTTATCAATGTAGGTGATATGTTGGAACGATTGACCAACAATAAACTGCGCTCCACAATTCACCGTGTCGTGAATCCACCAAGGGAGGAATGGGACAAACCCCGCTACTCTATTCCATTTTTTATGCATCCGCGAAGTGATATGCCTTTAAATTGTTTGCCGGAATGTATCGACGAACACAATCCCAAAGCTTATACCGATATTACCGCAGGCGAATTTTTGAATCAGCGGCTTATTGAAATCGGACTGAAAAAATAATTCCATGGCAAAGAAAAAAATGGGGCTCGAAGATTTGGGCGGATTTGTTTTTTCCACAAATGACGATTTTGTGCCCGATGACCAAAACCAGCATGAGGAAACACTGCCGCCACATGAACAACAGCTTCAGGCGCTTTATAGTTCAAAAGGAAGAGCGGGAAAAGTCGCCACGGTTATTACAGGTTTTATAGGAACCGAAGAAGATCTACAGCTTTTGGGAAAGGAGCTTAAAAAGAAATGCGGCGTAGGTGGTTCTGCTAAAAACGGAGAGATTATTATTCAGGGAGATGTTCGGGACAAGTTGATGGAAATTCTTCAGGAGAAAGGTTACAAAGTTAAACGCGTAGGCGGTTAATGCATTTTTAATATTAAAAATATCCATATGGATAAGAAGTTACTTCATATTACCAATGGAGATGTTTTAACAGAGAAAATAAAGGAGCTTGATCTTGATGGGGAGTTCATAGTATGGCGGGAAATGTTGAGTTCCGGACCTTGTGTCACCGATGTTGGTACCCAAGAATTTTTTAAAATCAGAGCTCGGTTTTTAGAAGACAATTACGGTGTTTCCCCCAAAAAATATGAGGAAGATTTTGTTCAAGAAATTGAAAAACTCACGGTCGTTAATGATTTTGATGAAATTATCCTCTGGTTTGAATTTGATCTGTTCTGTCACCTCAATATGATGGCTGCCATCAGTTTTCTTATTCACAATAGAAAAAAAGGAAATATTTATCTGGTTTGTAGTTCCAAATTACCCGGTGAAGAAGAAATGCCAAACCTTTCGGATATAAGCCCGAAACAACTAAAACAACATTACGATTATAAAATTGAACTTGATCGTGATGATTTGGAACTGGCGCAACACGTATGGCAATTATATTGTGGCGACAAACCCATGCGACTCAATGCGGAGTTGCGGAAAACTTCAAACTTTGAATATCTTTCCAGTTGCTTGAAAGCGCATCTGGAACGTTATCCGAATGTAAAAAACGGACTCAATACTTTGGAAAGCAATATTTTAAAACTTATAAAAACGCACGAAATTATTTCAGAGCATCATTTATTGGGTTATGCTTTGCAATATCAAGGCTATTATGGTTATATTGAGCCCCAAATGCAGAAAATAATTGAAAAGGTCCGTCCTTTTTTCACTGTGAAAGATGGCCTATTGGCTTTGACGTCTAATGGTGAAAATGCCTTGGAAATGACCAGTAATTATTATCAGCTTTTAAAAGACGAAGAAGTTTTTGGAGGTACAAGAAAATATAATTTTCTCTACGATCCAGAGACACATAATTTATTAAAACTCTAATATGGGCTTAGCAGCTTCCGAATTTATTTTGAATCCTGACGGTAGTATATACCATCTTCAGTTAAAACCAGAACAATTAGCAAACACCGTAATAACCGTTGGAGATCCGGATCGGGTGGATTTGGTGACGCAATATTTTGATGAAGTGGAATTTTCAATCAAAAAAAGGGAATTTCACACGCAAACAGGTACTTTGAACGGACAAAGAATTACGGTCATTTCCACGGGAATTGGTACCGATAATATTGATATTGTTTTAAATGAACTGGATGCACTCGTCAATATTGATTTTGAAACCAGAAAAGTGAAGGAAGATCTTTCTTCCCTGAATATCATTAGAATTGGCACAAGCGGATCAATTCAAAAGGACGTTCCGCTCAACTCTTTTTTAATTTCGGAAATGGCGGTGGGATTGGATTCGCTTCTGAATTTTTATGAATGTGGTACCGAATTGAACCGAGGACTTTCCGATGCTTTCGTGAAACATACGAATTGGCACGTTGAGAAATCTGTTCCCTACGCAGTTTCGTGTGATGACAACCTCAAGCATATTTTAGCTTCTGAAAAAACGCATCTTGGAATTACCGCAACCAATGTCGGATTCTATGGTCCGCAAGGAAGAATTTTACGACTTGCGCTTCAAGACGGGGAAATGAACAGCAAATTGTCCAGTTTTTCTTATGAAGGAAAACGAATTACCAATTTGGAAATGGAAACTTCCGGGATTTATGGATTATCCAAGCTTTTGGGACATCGTGCAATTTCCATGAACGCAATTGTAGCCAACAGGGCCAGCGGAACTTTTTCAGAAGACTCGGCAGCACTTATCGACAGCTTGATAAAATATACGCTGGAACGTATTTCGCAACCAGACTTTAACAGGAAATTAGAAAGTAAAACCTACGCGAATAGCTAAATTTGATCTAAAACCCGTGAATGTTTCAGCTTGATAAGAATGAAGTAAAACACAGGGATTTAAATTGGTTGAGCTTTAATGAGCGTGTGCTTCAGGAAGCTGAAGACGAAAACAATCCCTTATACGAACGATTAAAATTTTTGGCTATTTTCTCTTCCAATTTGGATGAATACTTCCGCGTACGCGTTTCCCAACTCCGACAAATTAAAAAAATAGACAAAAGCCTCAGAAAAAAACTGGCTTTGCGTCCCAATAAAACTGTCAAAGAGATTTTAAAAGAAGTCAAAAAACAACAAGAAAGATTCGGACGGGTTTATTTTGATGAAATCATTCCTTTACTCGCAAAGGAAGGTATTTTGATAAAGGACGATTCACAGTTTACCGAAGATCAACTCAAAATTGTGAATGAAGAATACGCCAAAAACATTGCGAAATTTTTAAAACCAAAAATTATCGATCTTCAAAAAGAGGACGAGCTATTTTTGGAAAATACCACCATTTATTTCCTTATCGTCTTTAAGGATTCGGATGAATTCGGAATTGTCAATATTCCTGTAGATGAATATGGCCGATTTTTCATTTTAAAAAATGAAGGAAATCAACACTACATTACTTTTTTGGACGATATAATCCGTGTGCAAATTCCCAATTTATTCGAAAACAGGGAAATAAATGGGATTTACGAGATAAAACTCTCTCGTGACGCCGAACTTTACATTGAAGATGAATTTGATGGCGTGCTCGCGGAGAAAATCTATGAATCTTTGGAACAGAGAAATGTAGGGCAGCCAACAAGGTTGTTGTATGATGCCGCGATGCCTTCAGAAATCCACAAAAAACTCAGAAAACTTCTGGGATTGGGAAAAATTGATATGATGCCTGGTGGTAAATATCATAATTTCAAAGATTTCTTTTCCTTTCCAAATCCGACGGATAAAAATCTGCACAATGAAACTATTGAACCCATCAAACATAAAGTTTTGGAGGCTTCGTACAATTATTTTGAAACACTGAGCGAAAGAGATATTTCACTTCATTTTCCGTACATGTCATTTTCCTATGTTGAAAAATTGATTCAACAGGCTTCGGAAGATGAGGCGGTTGAAAAAATAAAAATTTCATTGTACCGTGTGGCAGACGAATCCTTGCTGACTTCCTCTTTGCTGAAAGCTTTGAAAAACGGTAAAGAAGTGACGGTTTTTATCGAAGCCAAAGCGCGTTTTGATGAAAAAAACAATATCGATTGGGGAAAGAAATTTGAAGATGCGGGTGCAAATGTGCTTTATAGTTATCCCAAAATAAAGGTGCATTCCAAAATAATGCTGATTCAGCGTAGAGAAAAATCCGATTTGCGGAATTATGCTTACATCGGAACAGGAAATTTCAACAGTAAAACTGCGGAAATTTACTGCGATCACGCGTTGTTGACCGCAGATAAAAAAATAGGTAAAGAACTCTCAAGGGTTTTTGATGTGTTGGAAGGAAAACTAATAATTCCAAGAGCCAAAACCTTGATGATCTCCCCTTTCTCTACAAGGCTTGAATTTACCAGAATGATCATCCGCGAGACAGAGAACGCAAGACTGGGAAAAAAGGCGAAAATCACTGCCAAAATGAATAGTTTGGAAGATCCTGAAATAATTTCGTTGCTCTATCAAGCAAGCAATGCAGGAGTGGAAATACGGTTGCTTGTACGCGGATTCACTTGCCTAGTCCCCGGTGTAGAAGGAATGAGCGAAAATATTTATATGACGAGCATTGTGGATAAATTTCTGGAACACGGAAGAATTTACATTTTTGAAAATGGCGGTGACGAAGAAATCTTTTTTGGAAGCGCCGACTGGATGATCCGAAACATGGACAGAAGGATTGAGGTCATCACGCCAATTAAAGATCCTGATATTGCAAAGGAATTTAAAGATATCCTTGAAATTCAATTAAATGACAATGTCAAAGCACGAATTCAGGATGCAGAAGAAACGAATAAATATATCAAACCTACAAAAGGTGAAAAATTGATCAGATCTCAAATAGAGATTTACAATTATCTTAAAAAGAAGCACAGCACATGAAGAAAATCAGAATTGGGGGAGTTCCAGAACATTTCAACTACGCTTGGAAACGTTGTATAGAAAATGAAGAATTTGAAAATTCGGAACTGGAAGTCTCCTGGCAAGATTTCCCCGGCGGAACAGGTGCTTTAAATGAAGCTTTGCGAAACAACACGATTGATATTGCGGTTATCCTGACGGAAGGTATTGTCAAAGATATTATTGCGGGAAATCCTTCGAAAATAGCTCAGGTTTTTGTTGAAACACCCCTGTTATGGGGAATCCACGTTGCTGCTGATTCAGAATATCTTGATCTTCCAGATTTAAAAAATACCACAGCGGCTATCAGTCGCCCAGGTTCTGGTTCGCAGTTGATGGCTTATGTGATGGCCGAAAATTTGGGATGGAGCACAAAAGCTTTAAAATTTGAAACTGTTCAGGATATTGATGGCGCGGTTAAAGCACTGACTGAAGATAAAGCCCAGTATTTTATGTGGGAGAAATTCATGACCAAACCTTTGGTCGATAAAGGTATTTTCCGAAGAATTGGAAACTGCCCTACCCCTTGGTCTTCCTTTGTAATTGCAGTACGCAACGATTTTTTCGAATCTGAAAAATTGGCCGTGGAAAAGCTTTTGCAGATCATTAATAAAGAAACTTCAGGTTTCAAGAACATTCCAAATATTTCAGAAACACTGGCTTCAAAATTTGATCAAAAAGTTGAAGATATTGAAGAATGGTTGACACTGACAGAATGGAGTCAGCGGCAATTGACCGAAAAAGAAGTAGATAATGTTCAGCAGAAATTAATCGATTTGAATTTGATTCCGCATAAGGTTGAAACGGATAAGTTGCTGTTTTAATTAAGCGGAAAAAGAAAAGAGAGAATAGAAAATAGAAAAGATTTGATTAACGTTCTGAGTTCTACAAAGTTGTGACTGGGTTAAAAGCAAACCCATTTTTCAAAAACCAAAAAGCCATAATTTTTTATATACGTGGTTGAAACAGTTTTTATTAATTAAGCTATAGTTTTTTATTCACATCCTGTCTCCCAACAATTGTTATTATTTCGACTATATTTTCATTTATTTTATAGTAAATACTATCAACTCCGCATACACAACGTCTATATCCCTTTTTTATGTAATCCACCGATTCAAAGGAAAAAGGACGTTTAGCAATAATATCAAAATATTCAAAAAACGATTCGAAGTATTTGTCCGCTTGCGTCATTCCAAATTTTTCAACCCCGTAATGGTGAATTCGAATCAAATCATTTTTTGCCTCGTTGGTTAGTTTATAATTAGCCATTTAACAAAGACCTTGATTGTGCCAAAATGCTTTCTTTACTATCATTTGTAAATCCGCTATTTTCAGCTTTCTCAAGTTTCGCTCGAATCCAGTCAATTTGAACTTGTTGTTTTCGGGCTTGTCTAATCAAGTCATTAACTAATTCACTTTTACTTGAATATTCTTTACTGTCCACTTGATTTTTTAGCCACTCATCATTCGACTTTGTAAATGATATACTTTGTCTCGACATAATTTTATTGTTTTTGATGTAAAAGTACACCAAAAACGAATCATTTACAAAAGGTTTCCCACTATTTAATATGCATAATAATATTTCAACTGCCCATTATGAAAACTGAAATTTAAAAAATGTCACCAGTAAGTTCCAAGAATCAGCAATAAGTTCAAATGCTTGTCTTCTTCAACGATTTTATCAGACAACTCTCGTTTTTTACTCGAGAAAAATAAGCAAACTTGAATTTGGGAAGTTCCAAATTCAAGTGACGCAACCTTTTTATATATTTGCATCTATTGTATAGAAACCCGATTCTATGACCACATTTCTTATCATTCTGGGAAGTTTATTAGTTGTAAATTTCTTGTTACTGACCTTCAGTTGCAATGATGACACAAAAGATGAGGAAGCTCGGGAATTACCAGTCGATGAGTGA